>JACPFR010000059.1 GCA_016182905.1 Elusimicrobiota bacterium | reverse complement strand
GCGCGCCCGGCCCAGGCCCGGGCGGTCGCGGCCGCGTCCGCGCCGGAGGCGGCGCGCGACGCCGGGGCGGCCTCGGGCTCGGGGACCTTTCCGGCCTCGATGAGCAGGACGGGCAGGGCCCGCTCGAGCCCCCCGCGCGGCCAGGCGCCGGCGGCGTCGAGATGGGAGGCCAAGGAGCCGGACTCCGCTTTCTCGCGGCCGAGGAGGATCAATTGCTCCTTGGCGCGCGTCATCGCGACGTACAACAGGCGCACGGACTCCCGGCGCTCCATCAGCTTCTCGCGCGCGTCCGCCAGCGCCGACGCGGCCGAGGCCTCGGCGCCGACGCGCAGCGCGGTGCGGCCGGTCGTCCAATCGGGGCGCGCCGCGGGCTTGTCGCCCGTCGCCGGCCGCGCCGAGAGGTTCGCGACGAAGACGACGGGGAACTCGAGGCCCTTGGACTTGTGCACGCTCATGATGCGCACCGCCTCCAGGCGCTCGTCGGCGAGCGGGCTTTCCCCCTCCCGGCGCGACTCGCGCGCCGACGCCCGCACCTCGGCGGTGAAATCCTTGAGCGTGGCGCCGCGCGACTCGGACGCCTCGGCGGCGAGGCGCTGGAGCTTCAGCAGGTTGGACACCGTCTGCTGGCCGTGGTAGGCGCGGGCCGCGAGCTCCGGCAGGCGGGTCTCGGCCAGCGCCGCGGCCACGAGCTCGCCCAGGGGCGCGCGCCCGGCGCGGACGCGCAGCGCGCGCAGGGTCTCGAACAAGCGGGCCGCCGCGCGCCGCTCGTCCTCCGGCAAGGTCCGGGCCGGAGGGTCCTTGCGGTAGTCGAGGGCGCCGGCCCGCGCGAGGGAGAGCAAGCCGTCGTCGCTGAGCGCGGCCAGAGGCGAGCGCAGCAGTCCCGTCACGGCGACGCGGTCGTCGGGGTCGTCGAGCGCGCGCAGGAGGTTCAGGAGGTCCCCGATCTCCGGCGCCCCGTAGAAATGGCGCTCGATCTCGACGGCGTAGGGGATGCCCGCGCGCTTGAACGCGTCGAGGAAGGCGGGCAGCGCGGAGGAGGAGCGCAGCAGGACGGCGAAATCCTTCAGCGGGCGCCCGGGCTCGGAGAGGATGCGGCCCGCGACCCAGGCGGCCTCGGCGCGCTGGCATGACGCGGCGTCCGCCTCGCCCGACGGGTCGCTCACGGCCACGACGCGCACCCCCGCGCCCTCCAGCTCCGGCTTCGCCGGCAAGATCCCTTTATAGACGGGCTGGACGCCGGTCTCGGCGCGCATCACGAGAGAGAAGACGGCGTTGACCGGCGTCACGACGCCGGGGACCGACCGGAAGTTCGCGGTCAGGTCGCAGGCCAGCGCGCCGCCCGCCTGGAGCCGGCCGATGAAGCCCTCGTAGGCGGCGATGTCGGCGCCGCGGAAGCGATAGATGGACTGTTTGGGATCGCCGACCACGAAGAGCCGCCCGGGCGCGGGCACGACCTCGCGCCAGGACCGGGCGGCGCGGCCGGGGGCCTCCGACAGGTAGAGCAGCAGCTCGCCCTGCAGGGGGTCGGTGTCCTGGAACTCGTCGACGAGGATCGCGGCGAAGCGGCGCTTGAGCTCCTCGCGCGGCCGCGGGCAGTCGCGGACGAGGTCCCGGGCGCGGCGCAGGAGGCCGTCGAAGGACACCCAGCCGCGGCGCGCGTACTCGCGGCGCAGGCGGTCGGCGAACGGGGCCAGCAGGCGCGCGGCGCGACGGGTCACGGCCTCCCCGCGCGGCGACGCGGCTTTCGCGATGAGGCACAGCCGTTCGTACTCCTCCGCGGCCGCCTCGTCCTCCTCCCAGGCCTTGGGCCATTTCGCGTTCGGGACCTCCGGCGGCTCGGGAAGACCGAGGGGCGGATCCTCGGCCTCGGCGGCCTCGGCCGCCGCCGTCAGGCGCTTCTCGATCGCGATCAGCGCGTCGAGGACCCCGCCGCGCGGCTTGGGGCGTCCGGCCGGGAGCGCGGCGGCGCGCTCGGCGAGCGCCCTCAGGGCCGCCGCGGCGGCGGGGTCGGGCGCGCCCACGGACTCCGGCGCGAACCTCTCCGAGCCCAGCTCGCGGGCCAGGCCTTCCAGGTCCTCGAGGGAGACGGCCGCGAGCATCTCCAGCCAGCGCGCCCGGCGGGGCGGGCGCTCGCCCAGCTCGTCGTCGAGCCAGCGCGCCCACTCCGAGACGAACAGCTCGTCGAACCCCTCGCCCTCGTCGACGCGGAAGCCGGGGTCGACGCGGGCCTCGAGCGGGTACAGCCGCAGCAGCTGGGAGCAGAACGAGTGGATGGTGCCGATCGGCGCCTTGTCGAGGTCCTCGAGGGCGACGCGGGCCCGCGTCAGGACGGCCGCGCCGGGGGTCTTGAAGCGCGTCTCGAGCTCCCCGAGGGTCCGGTCGGCGCGCTCCGCGGCCTCGGGAGAGAGGACCCCCGAGGAGAGGCGGGAGGACAGCTCCGCGAGCCGCTCCGACAGCCGGACCTTGATCTCGCCGGCCGCCTTCTCGGTGAAGGTCAGCGCGACGACCTCCTCGACGCGCGAGGGCTTCTCCCCGGCGAGCACGAGGAACAGGATGCGGTCGGTCAGCAGGGTGGTCTTGCCGGTGCCGGCGCCGGCCTCGACGACGACGCTGGCGTCGAGGCTCAGGCGCGCGCGGTCGCGGTCGGTCTTGTCGGGAGCCTCGGTCATGCTCCCCGATTATAGGAATTAGCGCGTGATCGGACGGGGCGCGACGGGCGGCAGGCCGAGGAAGCGGCGCAGGGGCCCGTGGTCGGCCTCGCCGCCGGCGCGCAACTTCGCCTCGAACGCGAGGAGGGCGTCCTCGCGGACCGCGGCGTCCCGGAAGTAGATCCTACGCGGGTCGTACTTCGTCGTCTTCGAGGCGGCGTGGCGCTGGAAGAACGCGTTCAGGTCCCCGATGGTCCCGGCGAAGACGTGAGGGATCGTCTTCGGCGCCTGCTTCTTGCCGAAGAACTGGCGGACGGTCGGATCCACGATGATCTGGCCGTCCGGAAGGTCGAGGAGGACGTAGTAGTGGAACTCCGCCTCGACGAGACGGGCGGGGACTCCCTGCGCGCGCAGGAGCAGGGCGAGCTTCGGCGCCGCGTCGCCGCAGCACGACTCGTCGAGCGTCGTGTGCGGACCGTTCCAGCCCCCGAGAGCAACGCTCTCGCGCAGGGCGGGAAGGGCGCGCGCGACGGCGCCGCGCACGATGTCGAGCTGGAGCGGCTGGCGGAGGGTCGGCCCCGGCTCGACGGCGAGCCGCGGCGAGACGGCTTCGCCGTCCGACGCCGGCGCGGCGCCGTCGAAGAAGTCCGCGTAGCGGTTCAGCGCGTCCGGCTCGGCCGCGTCCGGAGCGGCGGGCACAGAGGCGAGAGCCTGCGCGGCCGGCTGGACCCGCAGCGGGGAGACCTGAGCCGGAGCGGGAAGGAGGGAGGGAGCCAGACTCGCGGGGGCCGAGAGCGGAACGGGCACGAAGCCGGCGGCGGCCGACGGGAGGACGACCGGCCCGGCCAAGGGCGCGAAGGAGAGGCGCGGCACGGCCAAGGAGACCGGGGCCGCCGCGCGGGCCGACGCGGCCGCGAGAGCCAGGGCCAGGAGCAGCCGGGAAGGCCGTATGAACCTCACGATATCAGTATAAGCTTCTCCGTCGTCCGCCGCCTGAGGCGAAGGTCCCCTCGGGGCTGGGCCCTACGGCCGACGGCATCCGACCGGATTGCGCCCTCCCTCCGGAATTCGCATCATGAAGGGGTGAGGAACTGGTCCCTGCGCGCGCGCCTGACCGCGGTCCTGGCGACCACCTTGGGCGTGTTCGCCGCGGTCTCCACCGTGGCGTACCTGACGCACAGCCGGACCGAGGACCGCCTCGGCAGCGGGTTCGCGGACCAGATCATGGTCCTCTCCGAGCTGCCCACCCACCGAGCCGACCTGCGCCGCATCGACGCCTTCGCCGACAACTACCTGACCACTCGCGACCCCGTCTGGCTCGCCCGCCGCTCCGAGATCGCCCGTGGCTTCGCCGCCGCGCACTCGCGCATCGGCCTTCTTCTGCACGAGCCGTACGAGCGCCTCGAATGGGAGAAGATCGGGCGCGAATTCCTCGTCTACGACGCCGCCCAGGCCGAGCTGTTCCGCCGCGTCCGCGCGGGCGGTCTCACGCGCTCCGAGGCGGTCCGCCAGGCCATCGACAACGAGACCGTCGACGGCCTGCATGAGCGGATGGCGCACTTTGGGCGCGTCTCCTTCGTCCGCCTCGACATCCAGCGCCGCGCCGCTCGCGAGGCGGCCCTACTCACCTTCGCCGCCGTCCTCGGCTTCGGACTGTTCGGCTCCATCGCCGTCGCGGCCGCGGTCGCGCGGATCATCCTCCAGCCCGTCTCCCGCCTGCGGGCGCAGGCCGGCTCCTGGACGCTGGGCAAGCCCTGGATCCTCGAGATGAAGGACGGCCCGCCCGAGGTCCGCGACCTGCTCGCCGCGATGCGGTCCATGGCCGACCAGCTCAACGCCCAGTTCGAGAAGGAGCGCCGGATGGGGCGGCTGAAATCCCAGCTCGTCTCTGGCGTCAGCCACGAGTTCAACAACGCGCTGGCCGTCATCCACACCGCGCACGCCCTGCTCAAGGAGAACGAACCGGCCACCGCGGCGGCGGCCCCCTGGCACGACATGCTCGCCGCGAACATCCGCGCGCTCTCGACGATGGCGACGAACCTGCTCAACCTCGGGCGGCTCGAGGCCGGCAAGTTCGACCTCGAGATCCAGCGCGTGGACGCCGCCGCGCTGCTGCGCGGGGCGCTCGCCCGCCTGGAGATCCTCGCGACGCGCAAGAAGCTCTCGGTGAGGCTCGACGCGCCGGAGACGGAGCTTCCCTGCGCCGGCGACCCCGACGCGCTCTCCCTCGTCGTCGCGAACCTGTTCACGAACGCGGTCAAGTACACGCACGAGGGCGGGACGGTGACGCTCGGCGCGCGCGGGCTTCCCGGCGGGCGCGTGGAGCTCTCCGTGTCGGACACCGGCATCGGCGTGGCCCCGGAGGACCGCGAGAAGATCTTCGCGGGCTACTTCCGCTCGGAGGAGGGCAAGCGCGAGGCGAAGGGCTTCGGCGTCGGGCTCGCGCTGTCGCGCATGATCCTCGAGGCGCACGGCACGGACCTCGAGCTCGAGACGGAGCAGGGCAAAGGCTCCCGCTTCTCCTTCCGCCTGCCGGCCTACGCGCTCGGCGGCGCGGCGGACCTCAGGACGCCATCAGCTTATTGAGCAGGCGCAGCTCGCTGGCGTCGAGCCAGAAGCCGTGCCCGGCGCACTGATCCACGCGCAGCAGCTCGTTGCCCAGGCCGCCGTTCATCATGTCCTCGAGGCAGACCGGGCATTTCGCCTCGCCCTTGCGGGGCCGCAGCGGGCCCTTGGCGACGGCCGCGGTGAAGGCGGCCGGGTCGGCCACCACCTTCGCCAGCTCGTCGAAATCGTACCAGCGGCCCTTGCACCGCGGGCACTCGTCGATGATCATCTCACCGGCGACGACCTCTTCCATCGGGGAGAACGGGCACTTCGGGCAATCGCGCTCGGCCATGAGGGGAGTGTAGGGCGCATTGCGCCCGCCCGTCAAGCCCCGGGGACGGGGGCGCGCAGGCCGCGCGCGCGGGAAGGGGCGTGCGCCTTGCGGCAGACGGTCGGGAACTCGCACCACGAGCAATGGCCCCGCTCCCCGTCCTCGGGGCGGATCGGGAAGCGGCCCGAGGCGATCGCCTCCACGCGCTCGGCGAGGATCTTCAGGAAAGGCCCGCGCGCGAGGCCCCAGTCCTCCGCGGTGAGCGCGGCGGAGCGCTCCTCCCCCTCCTCGACCTCGAGGAACAGAAGCTCGGCGCCGCCGAAGGAAAGGCCCTCGCCGGCGGCGGCGCCCGCGAGCTCGGCGTAAAAAGGGAGCTGATGCAGGTCGCCCGCGGCGGCCTGCTTGGCCAGGTTCCTCCAGCGCGCGCTCGAGCGCGTCTTGTAGTCCACGACGCGGAAGGTCCCGTCCTCGCCGGCGTCGATGCGGTCGGCCACGCCCTTCCACGGCACGCCGCCCGGCGCGCCCTCCGGCGGGCCGCCCTTGAGGCTCGTCTCGAACAGACGCGGCCGGATCTTCGTCGCGCGCAGGCGCTCGAGGTCCCACGCGATGAAGCTCCGCAGGCGCGCGCTCATGTCCAGCCGCGCGGACTCCCAGAGCAAAGGGTAGATGCCCAGCGCCCGCCAGTCGTTCTCGCCGAACACCGCCGCGGCCGCCGCGTCGAACGCCGGGCCCCAGTCCTTTTTACCGGCCCAGACCTCCTCGGTCAGAGACGAGTAGAAGCGCTCGAGCACCGCGTGATAGACGAGGCCGCGCGCCTGCGGGGTCAGTTCTCCCCGGTCGGACCCTTCCTCGCGGTCGCCGAGCCCCAGCACGCGCGCCGCGAAGAAGCGGAACGGGCACGTCGCGTACAGGTCGAGCGCCGTCGGCGAGAGCCCGGAGGCCTTGAGCTTCGCGGGCTCGGCCGCGATCGGGCGCGTCAGGCCGTCGTGCGTCCCGGGGGCGCCGCGGTCGTTGAGCGCGGCGACGCGCCCGAGGCTCTCGGTCAGGGCGGCGGCGCCGAGCGCCGGGTCGGGCGCGCCCCCCTCGAGCACGGCGAGCAGCGCCGCCTCGCGGGGCGTGAGCAGGTCCGCGGGCGCGGAGCGCAGGCGCTCGGCGGGCTGGCGCGGCACGCGGCGCGCGTCGCCCTCGCCGGGCGCGGGCAGCCCCGCGGCGCGGCACAGCTCGCGCAGGTAGGTCGAAGGCACCGAGGCCTTGCCGGCCTCGTCGGAGCGCGGGTAGACGAGCACGAGGCGCTCCTTGGCCGACGCCGCCGCGAGGTAGAACAGCAGGCGCTCCTCCTCGTGGCCCGCGGCCTTGCGCCCGATCCAGTAGCCGGCGGGATGGCGCAGGGCCGCGCGCGCCCCGTCGCGCAGGAGCGGGTCCTCGAGCACCTGGCGCGGGAACAGCTTCTCCTTCAGCCCGATGAGGACCACGGCGCGGAAGCGCTGTCCGCGCGCGTCCATCGCGTCGAGCGCGCGCGTGCCCAGGCGGCCGTCGCCGGCGTCGCGCGTCGCCCGGGACAGCTTCCGCTCTAACGCGTCGAGGAAGCCCTCCCACGAGCATTCCTCACGCAGGCGGTCGAAGCCGGACAGTTCCTCGAGGGCGCCCTGCACGGCGTCCCAGGCGTCGCGCTCCGCGGGAGTCGCGTCGGAGGGCAGGCGCAGATGGGCCGAGAGGAGGGCGCGGGCCTCGGCGGCGCGGGCGGACCAGGACGCCGGAGGCGTGCCGAGCGTCTCGCGTAGGCCGGCGACGAAGTCCCACAGGGCCTTCGCGTCGGCGGCGGGGATCTGCTCGCCGGGAAGGCCCTCGCGCACGCGATGAGGGCGCAGCTCCACGGGGGCGCCGACGCGGGGCTCGAGCTTGCCCCGCCACTGCAGCCAGCCGGAGCGGATGCCGAGGGCCTCGACGAGCCGCCGCCAGCGCGAGGCCCGCGCGGGGTCGGCCGCGATGAAGTACGGCGAGCCCGCGAGGTCCGAGACGGTGCGCGCCGGGAAGTCGCGCGCGCGCAAAGTCAGGAGGTCGAGGGCGGCTTTCGCGGCCGGGTGACGCAGGACGGGCTCGCCGCAGGAGAGGTCGAGGGGAAGGCCCTCGGCGGCGAACACCTCGGCGAGGGCGGGGCGGTAGGGCTCGAGGGAACGGGCGATGACGGCGATCTCGTGGGGAGGGATTCCCTCGCCGAGAAGGCGGAGGACCTCTTTGGCGGCGGCCCAGGACTCGTCGCGGGCGCCGGAGGCGGAGACTACGACGATTCGGCCATGATCAACGGCAACGGGCGGCTTGGACGGATTAAACAACGAATCAAGTGCTCGACCGAGAGCCGTCTCGTTGCCGGCGTCATTCACCGCGAGGTTAGCATGACCGGCGAATTTTTGCTCGAACAGTTCTTCGGAAAAACGAAAGGCGGGGTGACCTTGCCGGAACGGAAAATACAATTGAGAGGGTCTCGTGTTGGTGACGGACTCGAAGAAGTCGAGCTGGAGTCCGGTGAGGTCGTAGAACCCGTAATAAAGGATCTCGGAGAATCCCGACAACCATTCAGAATCTGGAGCATACGCCGCCGCCTGCTTGACGAGCGCGGAGGGCGGCTGCACGCCTAGACGGGCGAGCTCCTTTTCGTACAGAGCGAGAAGCGCGAGCAAGGCATTCAACCTTCCCGCTTCCTCCTCATCTTTAAGAAGCGTCGAGCCGAAATGTTCGGCGATCTGCTTGGGATCGACCCCGGAATCGATCAAATCGCGCAGGCTCGAGCGCACGGCGGAGGCGAGCGCCTTGGGCCTCAGCTCCTTGGCGATGCCCAGGGAGGGCGCCTTGTCGAGGACGCGGTCGACGACCGCGTCGTGGAACACGGGGTCCGACACCAGCGCCGCGTCCGGGAAGCCGCCCTCCTCGACGACCGCCGCGGCCAAGGAGTGGAAGGTGTGGAAGTGGACGCCGAGCAGGGGCAGGCCTTTCTCGACGGCGAGCAGACGCTCGAGGCGGTCGGTCATCACGCGCGAGGGCGCGACGACGAGCAGGGGCTTGCCCCCGGCCTTCGGGAGCAGGGAGCGCACGCGCCCGGCGAACGCGTCCTCGAGCGCCTCGAACGGGCCGTGGACGACGGTCAAACCGCCTCGCTCGGCGCTCATGAAGCGAGTTTAGCGATTTTGCTAACCTATCCGCCATGACCATCCCCACCACGCCGCCGTCGGGCTTCCGCGATTTCCTGCCCGACCAGGTGGCGGCGCGCACCCGGGCCGTCGAGACGATCGCCCGCGTGTACCGCTCCTACGGCTTCCAGCCGGTGGCGACCCCCGCCGTCGAGGACCTTTCCATCCTGACCGGCCAGGGCGGCGGCGAGAACGAGAAGCTCATCTTCAAGATCATGAAGCGCGGCGAGGCCCTCGAGCGCGCCGCCGCCGAGAAGGCCGACCTCGCCGACCTCGGCCTGCGCTTCGACCTCACCTTGCCGCTCGCGCGCTGGTACTCCAAGCACGGCTCCCAGCTCTCCCACCCGTTCAAGGCCTTCACGATAGGCCCGGTGTGGCGCGCCGAGCGCGCCCAGAAGGGCCGCTACCGCGAGTTCACGCAGTGCGACGTGGACATCATCGGGTCCGACTCGTGGGGCGCCGAGGTCGAGGTCATCACCGCCATCCTCGCCGTCTTCAAGGAGTTCGGCCTCGACGGCGTGAAGGTCCACCTCAACGACCGCCGCCTCGTCGACCAGGCCCTGATCGCCGCCGGCGTGCCCGAGGACAAGCGCGGCGGAGTCTGCGTCGCGGTGGACAAGCTCGACAAGATCGGGCGAGACGCCGTGATCGCGGAACTCGTCGCCTCCGTCGGACGACCCACGGCGGACGCCCTGGTGAAGACCTTGCTGGCCGAGAACGGCGCGGCGGCGGACCCGCTCGACAAGATCATGGCCGCCGTCTCGGCCCTCGTCCCCGACTCCTCCCTCCTCGTGGACCCGAGCCTGATGCGCGGCATGGGCTACTACACCGGGCCCGTGTTCGAGTTCCGCCACCCGTCCCTGTCCGGCTCGCTCGGCGGCGGCGGCCGCTACGACAAGCTCACGGCCAAGTTCGGCGGCCCGACCACGCCCGCCTGCGGCGGCTCGATCGGCTTCGAGCGCCTGATGCTGATCCTCGAGGAGAAGGGCAAGGCCGGCGACCACGCCGCGCCCGACGCGGTCGTGACCGTGTTCTCCGACGAGCTGCGCGGCCGCTCGCTCGAGGTCGGCGCGGCGCTGCGCGCCCGCGGCCTGGCGATCGACGTGTATCCCGGCACCGGCAAGCTCAAGGCCCAGTTCAAGTACGCCGACCAGAAGAAGGCGGGCTACGCCATCGTCATCGGCCCCGACGAGGCCGGCCGCGGCGCGATGCAGGTCAAGGCGCTCGCCACGGGCGAGGAGCAGGCCCTGACCCTCGACGAAGCCTGCGCCCTGATCGCCGGCAAGCACTAGATGCTATGGACGTTTCCTCCGCCGCATCTGTGCCGGGCCGCTCGCGGCCCGGCCTAAGGGCATGAGCCGGGCGTTCGTCAAGGAGGACGCCCAGGGCCCCGACGAGGATCCGCCCGAGAAGCCGGTCTCCGACCAGCCCAATTACGTGACGCCGCGCGGCCTCAAGACGCTCCAGGACGCGGAGGAGAAGCTCCTCGCCGATCTGAAGGGCTTCGAAGGCGCGCAGGCGGACGAGACGCGCAAGAAGAAAAAGCGGGAGCTCGAACGCGACCTGCGCTACGTCCGCGCGCGCCTGGAAGGCGCGATCCCCGTCGACCCCGCCAACCAGCCCAAGGACCAGATACGCTTCGGCGCGTCCGTCGTCCTGCGGCGCGCTGACGGCTCCGAGAAACGCGTGCGCGTCGTCGGCGAGGACGAATCCGCGGAAGGCGGCGAGACGCTCAGCTGGGCCGCGCCCTTCGCGCAGGTCCTGTACGGCCTCAAGGCCGGCCAGACGCTCGACTGGGGCACAGACGCCGGCGCGGAGACGTGGACCGTCGTCTCGATCGATTACGCCCTTTGATTTTGAACGGGCGCCACGGCTCCACTATTGATAATCACTATTCCCGGGAATAGTGATTATCAGTAGTTTTTTCAGGGCGGGATACTGTTTCCGGAAACAGTTCGAGCCTAAAGAAGCCGGCCCTGGACTTCCGGCTTGACGTTGAGCAGCTCGAGGTCCTGCGTCGTGTCGATATCGGCCTGCGTGCCGCCGTCGTCGAGCGGGACCTTCACCGCCTCGCTCCAATGCGCGCGCACGGCGGACATCGCCGTGTCGTCGCCGACGAGGCGGCCGATCTCGCCGAACAGCTCACGCGGATAGGCGGTCGGATGGCCTTTGACCGGGCCCTCGGCGCCGGGATACACCGGGAAGGTGAGCGCGCCCTTCAGCTCGAACTCCGCGATGACGCGCTCGACGAGCCAGGCGGGCACGCGCGGCATGTCGCCGAGCAAGGTCACCACGCCGGGGGCATCGGGCGGGACCTCGCGCAGGCCCACCTCGAACGACGAGGCCTTGCCCGTGGACCACGCCGGGTTGAACACCACGCGCAGTCGCGAGTCGTCGAGGCCCTCGATGGCCTTGAGGCCATGCTCGGCGCCGGCGCCGAGCACGACGACGACCGGGTCGAGGCGCGCGGCGAGCGCGGTCTCCACGACGTGGCGCAGGACGGGGCGGCCGTCGACGACGGCGAGCAGCTTCGAGGCCTGGCCGAAGCGCTTGCCGCGCCCGGCGGCGAGCACGAGCCCGGGGATCTTGATGCCGCCTTTGCGCTGCAGCGGCGACGACCCGGCGGCGCGGGCCCGCGCGGGGCGTCCGCCCTTGCGCTCGGCGCGCACCGCGAGGATCTCCGCGGTGACGGCGAGCGCGATCTCCTCCGCGGTCTCGGCCCCGACGTCGAGGCCGGCCGGGGCGGAGAAGGCGCCCGCGCGCGGCTCGACGCCGTTCTCCCGCAGCTCGCCGAGCAGCTTGGCCGCGCGGCCGGCGGCGCCGACGAGGCCGACGTAGCGCGCGGGGCTCGGCACGGCGCCCTTCAGCGCGCGCAGGTCGGCGGAGTAGCTGCGGGTGGCGACGACGACGTAGGTGTCGAGGTCGGGACGGCAGGCCGTCCGGGCGGCGTCCCAGCCGCCCTCGACCAACTGCCAGCGCGCGCGGTCCCAGCCGTCGCCGTGAAGGCGCCCGGGCCGGTGGTCGGCGACGGTCACGACGAACCCCAGGCGGTCCAGCAGCTCGGCGAGGCGGCGGCAGTCCTCTCCGGAGCCGAGGATCAGGGCTTTGCCCATCGGGATCAGCGGGAAACGCAGCAGGCGGCGCACGCCTCCGCGCTCGGCCTCCTCCTCGAGCTCGGGCACGCCTTCCTGATAGCAGGCCTTCACGCTCGGGTCGTCGGGCGGGAAATGGCGGCGGCGGCCGGCGCCCTCCCCGGTCAGGGCGAGCTCGATGACGAGGCCCTCGCCGCGCAGCAAGGTCTCGCGGACCTCGCGCAGGCGCTCGCGCAGGTCTCCCGTGATGGGCTCGAGCCAGACGTCGGCGCGTCCGGACAGGCCGCCGGGGCCGAAGATCGCGTCGTCCTCGGTCAGGCCGATCTCGACCAGGGCGGGCGTCTGGGTCTCGATGACCCCCGCGACGGAGCCGCGCAGGGCCTCGGGGACCGAGGAGGCGGCCACGACGCCTTCGCCGCCGGCGGCGGTGTCGTCGGCGATGACGCAGGAGGCACCCGGCCGGTCCCCAAGCGTGCCGTCGATGGACACGAGGGTCGCCAGCACTCCGCGGACGCTCATGGGGTCGCCGGAGGCCAGGTCCTCGAGGGCTCGCAGGGCGGCCAGGACTTCGTGGGGGCGGGGCGCGTTCATTCTCTCGTCGTAGTACCGTCGAGGAATTCAACCATATTCCGTAACAGGGGAAGCCTTGAAAAGTGCTGATTCCCCCGCTACAATGCGTCAATGCCGCTCGATGAGAAGGCTTTGCGCAGCCTGGTCACTTTATTAGAGGAAGAGGACCCCGCCAGCCTCGCCTTGGTGCGCAGCCGGATCCTGGGCGTCGGCGCGGCCATCATGCCTTACCTCGACGAGCTGCGCCCGGCCGCGACGCCCGAGATGGCGCTCCGCCTCGAGTCGGTGGCGGGAGAGCTCCGCTTCCAGGACCTGCGCCGGGACTTCGTGCGGCTCTCCCTGGCGAAGCTGCCCGACCTCGAGGACGGGGCCATGCTGATCTCGCGCTTCGGCTTCGCCGACGTCGACGCCGCCGTCTACCGGGCCTGGCTCGACCGGGTGGCCGCCGCGGTCGCGGCCGACATGCCCGCCGACGCGGGGATCGGGGAGTCGGTGCGCCGGCTCTCGAACCACCTGTTCCAGGGCCTCGGCTTCGCGGGCAACGAGACCCGCTACTACGACGCCGACAACAGCTATCTCTCGCGCGTCATCGACACGCGCCGCGGCATCCCGGTCACCTTGACCGTGCTCATGCTCCTGCTCGCCCGGCGGCTGCGCCTGCCGCTGTACGGCGTGGGGACGCCCGGGCATTTCCTCGCCGGGTTCAAGGAAGGCGGCTCGGCGCTGTTCGTGGACTGCTTCCGCGGCGGCCAGCTGATGACCTTGCCCGAGGTCAAGCGCATGCTCGTCCGCAACGGGTATGATTGGCGTCCGGAGCTCGGCAAGCCCGTCGGCTCGCGCGAGATCCTGGCGAGAATGCTCCGCAACCTCATATCGATTTACCAAAAAAACGGAACTCAGGACCGCGCGGAGCGGCTCTCGACCTTGGTCGAGATCGTGCTGACCGGGCGCGACACGGAGCCGGGGTGAGGCTTTTCCTCCTGCTGCTGCTCGCGGCCTCCGCGGCCCGCGCCGAGCGGCCGATCAATCCCCCCGCCCCCGAGTTCCCGCCCGTCAGCGCCTGGCTCAACGCGACCCAGCTCTCGCTGTCGCGCATGCGCGAACGCAAGGTCGTCGTGGTCGCGTTCGTCAATCCCACCTCGATCAACTCGGTGCGCGTGCTCCCCGCGCTGAAGGCCTGGTTCGACGCCTACGCGCTGTCCCAGGTCATGGTGGTCGGCGTGCTGACGCCGGACCTGAACTTCCACCGGGAGCCGGTCTGGGCCAAGAACCTCCTCAAGCGCTACGGCGTCGATTACCCGGTCGTCCTCGACAGCGACCGGAGGATCTGGAAGTCGTACGGCAACGAGGGCTGGCCCGCGCTGTACCTCGTCGACCGGCGGGGGCGCATCGTCTTCGACCGCCTCGGCGAGGGCGGCTATCAGGAGTTCGAGAAGGAGCTGCGCCTGGCGCTGGCGGACCTCATCGGCGCCTCGGCCCTTCCCCCGCCGAGCGGCGTCGCCGATCCCGCCCGCCGAGAATGCGGAGCCGTCACCGCCGAGATCAGCCTCGGGGCGCGCCCGGGCGTCAAGCCGTCGCTGACCCTGGACAAGGACATCTCGATGCGCCGCTCGCTGATCGTCGAGGCGCGCGACGGCGAGACCGCGCACCACGGGCGCTGGGACGTCGAGCCCGACGGCCTGCGCCTGGCGCAGGCCAACAAGACGCAGTCCGCCTTCGTCCGGATCGTCTACCACGCCGCGCAGGCGCTGGCCGTCCTGTCTCCCGCCGAGACCGGGCGCACCCGCGTCTTCGTCAAGCAGGACGACCTGTGGCTGCACGAGGGCAACAAGGGCCGCGACATCCAGTTCGACGACGACGGGCGCAGCTACGTCGCCCTCGACTCGCCAAGGCTGTACGACCTGACCCGCGATTCGATCTTCACCCCGCACGAGCTCTTCCTGATCCCGGACCGCCAGGGCGCGACGGTCCACGGACTGTCCTTCTCCGACGCCTGCGTCGTGACGACCCTTCCATGAGGCGCGGCGGCTCCGAGATCGTCGCGATCGACTCCCGCCGCGTGCGCGTCGCGATGAGCGCGCCCTTCGCCATCGCCGGCGGCTCCTCGTCCGAGCTCGAGACCGTGTTCACCCGCCTGCGCCTGGCCGACGGGACGACCGGCTACGGCGAGGCGTCCCCGTTCCCGGCCTTCAACGGCGAGACCGCCGCGAAGTCGGAGGGTCAGATCCGGAGCGCGGGGAAGCGCTGGCTCGGCCGGGACGCGTCCTCCTGGCGGACGCGCCTCGAGGAGCTCGAGGAGTCCCTGCCGAGACACGGGGGCGCCGCCCGCGCCGCGCTCGGCGTGGCGCTGCTTGACGCGTGGACGCGGCGCGCGGGCCTGCCGCTGCGGACCTTGTTCGGGGGCGCCGCGGACCGCGTCGTCTCCGACGTGACCGTCACTCTGGGAAGCGCGGACGAGGCCTTCGCCGCCGCCAAGCGCATCCGCGCCCTCGGCGTGCGCGTGGTCAAGATCAAGGTCGGCTACGCCGCCAAGGAGGACGCCGCCCGCGTCGCGGCCGTCGCGAAGGCCCATCCCCGCGCCGCGCTCACGCTCGACGCCAACCAGGGCTACGGCCCTTCGCACTCGCTCGCGCTCGTGGGCCTGCTGCGCGCGCGCGGCATCCGCCCGGTGCTGTTCGAGCAGCCCGCCGAGGCCGACGATCTCAAGGGGCTCGTCTCGTTCCATAAAAGGAGCGGCATCCCGGTCGCGGCCGACGAATCGCTGCGCGGCCGGGCCGACGCGCTGAAGCTCGCGCGAACGGGCGCGGCGCAGGTGCTCAACCTCAAGCTCATGAAGATGGGCGTGCTCGAGGCCTGGGACTGCGGGCTGATCGCGCGCGCCTCGGGGCTCGGCGTCATGGTCGGCGGGATGGTGGAGACGCCGCTCGCGATGGGCGCGGCCGCGCATCTGGCCGCCGGGCTGGGCGGGGTGAAGTTCGTCGATCTGGATACGCCGCTCTGGCTTTCCAAGAGCCCCACGCGCGGGATCGGCTTCGGCCCCGGCGGGCTTTACGACCTCTCCGGCGTCGAGGCCGGCGTCGGCGTCGTCCCGCTCGCCGGCTCGAGCGGGGCGGCCCGCTGACGCGGGCCGCCCCGCCCCGAGGCCTCAGGACTCGGACTCGACGGCCTCTCTCTTCTCGCGGTGCGGCAGGTACTCCTTGGCCCGCGCGAGCAGGTCCTGGCTCTTCTTCCTCGTGTCCCGGCTCCAATCGCCGATGTCTGAGATCAGCTCGGTGCCCTTCTTCGGCGCGAGCAGCAGGCCGCAGACGGCGCCCAGCGCGAAGCCTCCGACCATGTACGCGAACGCGGACGACCCCTTCTTCTCTTCGTGGCTCATCGATTCTTCTCCTCGGATCGAATCCTCAGGCCGAGTATAGCGCGGGCCACGGGGAGGACGGCGTCACATTCTGGTGACGGGCGCCGTCCGATTTTTGTTACGCGCGAACCGCTTGACAGGACCGGCCGCGCCTGGTATAGTTAATTAACTGAACGGTCAGTCAATCAATTATGGCCCGAAAAGCAGACCCAGCCGTCCGAGAGCGCATCCTCCAGGAGGCGGAGCACGTCATCCACCTCAAGGGCTACAATCAGGCCTGCCTGGATGAGATCGCCGAGGCGTGCGGGATGACCAAGGGTAACCTGATCCACCATTACGGCTCGAAGTCGGAGCTGGCTCTGGCGGTGCTCGATTACAAGATCAAGGAGTTCCAGTCGCGCAAGGTCGAGCCGGTGTGCGCGCAGGCCGTCCCCGAGGACGCCGTCGCCGAGATGTTCGCCGCGGCGGGCCGGGTTTTTGATGGGAACGGCTGTAAAGCCGGCTGCTTCGTGGGCAACATCGCTTTGGAGATGAGCGATCTGGACGAGACGTTCCGGCTGAAGGTGGCGGGGTTCTTCGACGAATGGGCCGCGGGGCTGACCGCCTGTCTCGACCGCTGCAAGGAGAAGGGCTACTTCCGGCCGGAGCTCGACTCGCGCGCGACGGCCGAGGCGGTCGTGGCGCTGTACGAGGGCGCGATGATGCTCGCCCGCTCGCGCCGGGACGCGACGGTGTTCGGCCGGGTCGGCAAAGTCGCGAAACAGATTTTAGTGCAGTATAAGTCGTAGCAAATAGGAGGGAAATCACATGGGTCCGAAGACTCCCTGCGGCTGCTAAGCCGAAAACGGAACAACCGTCCATCGCCCCCTCCGGGGGCGATGGACGGCTTATCCCGCGAACATCCCCTCCCATGACCAAGACCATCATCGCCGCCCTCGTTCTCGGACTGGCCGCCTGCGGCGAACCCTCGGGCTCGCGCCAGGCGCCCGACCTCGTCCTGCAGGACGTCGCCGGCAAAACCGTGAGCCTCGCCTCCTACCGGGGCAAGCCGGTCCTCATCAACTTCTGGGCCACCTGGTGCGACACCTGCCGCGTGGAGATGCCGGACCTGCAATCCCTTCACGAGCGCCTCGACGGCAAGGGTCCGGTCATCCTCGGCGTGTCCATGGACGAGAACCTCGCGGCCGTGCCCCCGTTCGTCAAGGAGAACGGGATCACCTTCCCGATCCTGTACTCCGACCGGAAGGTCTCCGCCGCTTACGCCGTGCGCGGCCTGCCCGCCGCCTACCTCGTCGACCCCGAGGGGCGCATCGCCCGCCGCTGGATCGGAGCGGTGGACGCCCGCGCGGTCGAAAATGATATTCTGGCCCTGCTCAAAAAATAGGAGACCCTTCATGAACCTCGCCTGCATCGCGACCTTGCTGTTCTCCGTGCTGCTCGCCGTGCCCGCCGCCGCGGAGATCTCCCGCGAGGACCTCAAGAAGGCCCTCGAGGCCAACCCCGACCTCGTCCTCTCGGCGCTGAAGAAGGCCGACAAGATGAAGTTCTTCGAGTTCGTCGTCGAGTCCCAGCAGGACTACCAGCGCAGCAAGGCCCGCGAGGAGGCCCGTCTCGAGGCCGAGGAGCGCGACAAGGCGTTCAAGAACCCGCTGAAGCCGGACCTCGGCCCGGCCGCGCGCGCGCGCGGCAAGGCGGACGCCCCCATCACCATCGTCGAGTACTCCGACTTCCAGTGCCCCTACTGCACCCAGGGCTTCAAGAACCTCGAGCAGCTGCGCAAGACCCATGGCGACAAGCTGCGCGTGGTGTTCAAGAACTTCCCCCTGAACTTCCACCCGATGGCCATGCCCGCCGCCCAGTGGTTCGAGGCCCTGTACCTGCAGTCCCCGGAGAAGGCCTGGACGTTCCACGACACGCTGTTCGAGAACCAGAGCAAGCTCGGCGAGGAGTACTTCAAGGCCCTCGCCAAGGACCTCGGCCTCGACGTCGCGAAGGCGGCCAAGGACGCCAAGAGCGACGCGGTCAAGAACAAGATCGAGGCCGACATCAAGGAGGCCAAGGGGTTCGGCATCGAGGGCACGCCGGCCTACCTGATCAACGGCGTCCCGCTGCGCGGCGCCTACCCGGTCTCGGAGTTCGACAAGGTCATCTCCCGGATCCTGGCCTCGAAGTAGAGCTTTCCCCCCGGCGCGAAGACGGGAGGCCCGCCTTTCGGCGGGCCTCCTTTTTTTCGGCCTCTTTTCTTATTGATGTTGCGTTTCAATAAGGACCTGTGCTACATTATCCTTGTTGAAAATGATTCTCAATAAAAAGGCGCTGTCCTCCGCCCTCCTCCTCTCGCTCGCGGCGCACGCGTTCGGCGCGGATATCGGACGCGCGCGGCGCGTGCGCTGGGTCATGGGGACCTTGTGCGAGATCGACGCCCCCGGCGCGTCCGACGCCGCCGTCGGCGCCGCCTTCGCCGAGATCGAGCGCTGGGACCGCGTCCTGAGCCTCTATAAAAAGGAAAGCGAGGCCTCGGCGCTCAACCGCACGGCCGGAACGGGTCCGGCGAGGGTCTCCGCCGACCTGTACGCCGCGGCGGAGGAAGCCCTGCGGCTGGCCCGGGAGACCGGCGGAGCCTTCGACCCGACGATCGCCCGAGACGGCTGGAGCAAGGTGCGCCTCGACCCGAAGGCCCTCACGGTCGAGCTGCCCGCGGGCATGAGCCTCGACTTCGGCGGCATCGGCAAGGGCCGGGCGCTCGACAAAGCCGCGGCGGTCCTGAAGGAAGCCGGCGTTTCGCGCGCGCTGTTCAACTTCGGCGGCCAGGTTCTCGCCCTCGGCGAATGGCCGGTGGCCCTCCCCGGCCGGGCCGAGTCCTTGATAGTGAAGGACGCGTCCGTGTCGGTGTCCGGCGACAGCGAGCGCCCCGGCCACATCAAGGACCCCTTCGACGGCAAGGCCGTACGGCGCCCCGGCTCCGCCGCCGCCGTCCTGCCCAGCGCGGCCGAGGCCGACGCCTGGTCCACCGCTTTATTCGTCCTCGGAAAGACCCCCCCGTCCTTCCGAGGACTGTCTTTTTTCGATACCGGAACACCCGTCGTGATCACTAAAGGAGGTCGTTCATGAAGCCCCTCATCCGCTCGTCGCTCGCCGTCGTCCTCGCCCTGTCGTCCGCCGTGCCAGCCTTCGCTCAGGACGCCGCCAAGCTCGGCGAGCTCGAGCGCAAGGTCGACCTCCTGACGAAGGAGATCGAGAGCATCAAGCTCGGGGAGGCCGCCGATCCCGTCGCCGAGTCGGCGTCCCCGGACGTCGCGCCCGCCGCGTCCAAGGTCTACCGCGCCCGCCCAAACAAGGTCTCCCTCGGCGGCTACGGCGAGATGGTGTACACGAACGTCTCCAAGCAGAAGCAGGACGGCGCCGCGGCCGGCACGCGCGACACCGTCGACTTCCTCCGGGCCATCCTGTACGTCGGCTACAAGTTCAACGATTGGATCACCTTCAACTCCGAGCTCGAGTTCGAGCACGGCACGACGGGCAACACCCGCGGCGAGGTGTCGGTCGAGCAGGCCTACGTCGACTTCCGCTTCCGCGACGAGATCGGCGTCCGCGCCGGCACGGTCCTCGTCCCCATGGGCCTGCAGAACGAGATCCACGAGCCGACGACGTTCCACGGCGTCAAGCGCACCAGCGTCGAGCAGAACGTGATCCCGTCCACCTGGCGCGAGAACGGCGCCGGAATATTCGGCGACGTCGGGTCCGTGACCTACCGCTCCTACCTCGTCACCGGCCTGCAGTCGACGACGAACACGGGCGTCTCCGGCTTCACCTCCTCGACCGGCCTGCGCAGCGGGCGCTCGTCGGGCGCGAAGAGCTACGCGGAGGACTTCGCCTCCGTCACGCGCGTCGACTACAAGCCCGTCGCGGGCGTGATGGTCGGCGGCTCGTTCTACGTCGGCCAGGCCGACCAGAGCCTCGTCGTCAACTCGGTGCCGGTGTCGATGTGGGAGGGCCATCTGAAGGCCGAGTACCGCGGCGCCGAGCTGCGCGCGCTGTACGCCGAGGGCCGCGTCGGCAACGCGGACCTGGTCAACATCGCCAACGGCTACACGAACGCGGCGAAGACCTCCGTCGGCAGCAAGCTGTTCGGCGGCTACGTGGAGGGCGCCTACGACGTGCTCTCGCTCGTCAAGAACAACAAGGGCCAGTACCTCGCCCCGTTCTTCCGCTACGAGCGCTACGACACGCAGGCGGACACCCCGTCGGCGTTCGCGAAGAACCCGGCGAGCAGCCGCGTCGAGTACACCGCCGGCCTCACCTACAAGCCGATCCCGCAGGTGGCGGTGAAGGCCGACTTCCAGTGGATGCGCAACCAGGCGCGCACCGGGGTCAACCAGTGGAACATGGGTCTCGCGTACATCTTCTAGCCGCAGCCTTTCTCGCCGGGGCCGCCCTCACTCTCGGGGCGGCCCCGGCCCGGGCGCGCGTCCTGATGTCCCAGAAGGACGCGCTGGCGATCGCCTTCCCCGGCGCGGCGCCCGAGCGCCGCACGGCCTTCCTGACCGACGCGCAGGCCAAGGCGGTCGAGACGGCGGCCCGCTCCCGGCTGCCGTCGAAGGTCTGGACCTACTACGTCGCCGGCTCCACGACCGCCTACTTCGAGTCCCACCTCGTGCGCACGATGAACGAGACCGTGATGGTCGTCGTCGGCGCCGGCGGAGAGGTGCGCTTCGTCGAGATCCTTTCCTTCGCCGAGCCCGACGACTACCTGGCCTCGAAGCGCTGGCTCGGCCAGCTCCCCGGACGCCGGCTCGACGACGACCTTGCCGTGCGGCGCGGCCTGCGCAACATCGCCGGGGCGTCGCTGACGGCGGACGCCGTGACGCGCGCCGTCAGGCGCGCGCTCGCCGTCCATCAGGTCCTTAACGCCGAACGCGCGAAGTGATAGACTCTCGCCCGTGAAATACATGCAGAACGGCGGCTTCCAGAACCATCCGCTGATGCGGATGACCTTGGCCTGGACCTTGCTCTTCGCGGCCGGCCTCTGGGTCACCAACGCCGCGATGTATCTCAAGCGCATGGACCTGACGCCGGCCTCCGTGCAGGCCTACTACCTGGGCGACGCCGCGGAGTTCTCCCAGCCGCGCAGCGCCGCCTCGATGCTCGAGGTCAGCCACGCCCATCTCGCCACGATGGGGATCATGATCCTGCTGCTCACCCATCTGGCGATCTTCGCCCCGTGGGAGGACCGCACGAAGCGCTGGATCATCGGCCTCGGCTTCGGCTCCGCGCTGCTCGGGGAAGCCTCGGGCTGGCTGGTGCGCTTCGTCTCCCCCGCCTTCGCCGTCCTCAAGGTCGCCTGCTTCCTGACCTTGCAGGCCGTCCTCGCCGCGCTCATCGCGGTCCTGGCGGCGTTCCTGTACAAGGCCGGACGCGCCCGCGCCCGCCGCGACTAGACGGCGCCAAGAGACGAAGAGCTCCAAGTTCACGGGGTTTTGGCCGTAGGACGGGAGTCAGTTTTATCTCAAGATAAACGAACGACGACCCCCGCCCTACGCTTCGATCTTCCCGTGATGGAGCCGGACGACCTTGTCGGAGAACCGCGCGATCTCGGGATTATGCGTGACGAGCACGATCGTCCTTCCCTGGGCGCGAAGGTCCTTGAACAGATCGAGCACGATCCTTTCGTTCGCCTCGTCCAGGTTGCCCGTGGGCTCGTCGGCGAGGACGATCGAGGGCTCGTTGATCAGCGCCCGCGCGATGCAGACCCGCTGCTGCTCGCCTCCCGACAGCTGGGAAGGAAGGTGATGGATCCGGTGGCCCAGGCCGACGCGCGCGAGCCCCTCCTTCGCCTCGCGCTTGTCGATGGTGCTGTGGTAATACTGGGCCAGCATGACGTTCTCGAGCGCGGACAGGTACGGGATCAGATGGAACTGCTGGAAGATGAGGCCGATCTTCTCCCGCCGGACGGCCACGCGCTGCCTTTCGGTCAGGCGGGAGGTGTCGGTCCCGTCGAGGATGTAGCGTCCCTCCGTCGAGGAATCGAGGCAGGACAGGATGTTGAGCATCGTCGTCTTCCCGGAGCCCGACGGGCCCATGATGGACGCCCACTCCCCGCTTTCGACCTGCATGTTCACCCGGTCGAGAGGCGTCACCTTCCCGAACCGCTTCGTGAGATCCTTCGTTTCGAGCATCAGCTGCGGCATATTCTCTCCTACTCCTCTTTGAGGACCTGCGCGGGCACGACGCGGACGGCCATCTTCAGCGGCAAGGCGACGGCGATCAGGGCGGCGAACAGCGACAGGACGATGGTCACGGGCAGCACCTCCGCCCGGAACGCTATCCGCGAGCCGAAGACGGCCTGCCCTAGGACCTGCGCGAGGCCGAATCCCGCGGCCAGGCCCGCGGCGATCCCCGCGAGGGCGATCACCAGCGCCTCGGACAGGAACTGGACCGCGACGCCGCGGTCATCCGCGCCGATCGCCTTCATGAGCCCGATCTCCCGCGTGCGCTCCGCGACGATCGCGATCAAGGTCGTCATGACGCAGAGCGTCGTGACCATGAGCACGATGAGCGCGATCAGCACCATCAGCCCCTTGATCTTATCGAGGATCTTCCCTTCGGAGTACGATATCCTCCGTATCGGCCTCGCCTCGAGGCCGGGGAAACGGGCGCCGATCCCCGCCGCCGCCGCGCCGATGTCGGCGCCTTCCGACACGACGCTCGCCATGGCGTGGTTGACCTTTCCGGGCTGGCCCAGGATCCGGCCGGCGAGGGCGAGGTTCACGAAGATCCGCTCGTCCTCGGCCTGCCCCGTCTCCACGACGCCCTTGATCCTCAGCTTGCGGTGGAATCCGGTCTCGTTCTTCGTCACCGTGACGCTGTCTCCGGCCTTCAATTCCATCCTCTTGGCGAGGGCTCTGCCGATCATGCACGAGCGGTCGTCGAAATCGACGACGATCCACCGGCCGTCGACCTGCCAGTAAGGCGACAGGCGCCGCAGGCCGGAGAAATCGACCCCGGCGAGGACGGCGCTTCCCAGGTCCAGCCTGACGACGCCGTAAAGGTAGGGCGACGCGCCGACCATGTTCTTCGCCGGCAGCAGGGAGAGCGCCTCGGCGACGACGCGCGCGTCCAGGACGCGCGCGACGGAGGGGTCCTTCGGGCCGATGAAGACGTTCGCCCCGTACGCCCTCAATTCGCGGCTCATCTTCGCCGATACGTCGAAATGGACGCAGGAAAGCGCGGTGATGACCGAGGCGCCGATCATGATCGAGAAGAACGCGATCGAGACGCGGCTGCGGCGCTCCTTGAGCGACGCGGCGAGGATCCGGACGAACATCCGCCGGTTCGTCATGACGCCGGTCTTATCTCCGCCCATGGAGCACCTCCGCTGGATGGAGCCGGGAGATCAGCCTCGCCGGCATGAGCGACCCGGCGAGCGCGATCAGCACCGAGACCGCGACGCCGACCGGGACGGCGACGGGGTTGAAGGCGACGGTCGAGCCGAAGATCGACAGCCCGATGACCTGCGAGAGGGCCGCCCCTCCCGCGCATCCCAGCAGGCCGCCGACGCCGCCGACGACCACGGACTCGGCGAGGAACAGGAGATGCACCTCCGCCTCGGAGGCGCCGAGCGCCTTCATGAGCCCGATCTCGCGCGACCGCTCCATGATGGTCGTGATCATCAGCGACGAGATGCCGAGCCCGCTGGCGATGAACACCGCGACCGTCACGACGAGCATCAGGAGCTGCAGCTTCTTGATGACCGTCCCCTCGCTGGCCGCGACCTGCCAGATCGGACGCACGGTCGAGTTCGGGATGGCCTCCTCGATCTGATGGGCGATCGAGCTCACGTAGGCGGTGCAGTACCAGAGGTCGTACTCCAGCGCGTCCAGGGCGTCGGAGCCGTTGCGGGTCCTGCGGGACAGGCGGTCCTCCGGCACGGTCAAGGCGCTCACGCTGACGTTCTGGATTTTGCCGGGCAGCGAGGCGAGCTCCTGCACCAGCGGCAGCGGCGCGACGAGGAAGGACTCCTCCGGCCCGCCCGTATGGAGGATGCCGTTCACGGTCACGAGCCTTTCCGCCCCGGGCATCCTGACGGCGATCCGGGAGCCGACGTCGAGGCGGAGCCGGCGCGCGAGCTCCGCGCCGGCGAGCACGCCGGCGCGGTCCTCGTCCTCGGGCCAGCGGCCGCGGACCTGCCAATAGGGGTTGATGGCCCTCACCCCGACCCGGAATTCCTCGTCCTCGGAGAGGAGCAGCGGCACATCGAACCGCGTCCCGAGGAGGGGCACCGGACCGTCCGCTCCGGCGACCTCGGCTGCGACCTTCAGGAAGGGAGCGAACCCGATGATGTTGTTGTGCCAGAAGATATCCTTGATCTTCGGCAGGTCGCGCTCCTCGAGGAACACCTGGCCCTTCAACGGATTGAAATCGACGCCGTCGATGTCGAGCGAGATGCTCTCGCTGTTCGGCGCGACCGTGATGTTCGCGCCGTAGGACTTCATCTCCTTGGCCATCTTGTCGCCGACGCCGATGGACAGGTTCATGAGCGCGGTGATGAGGCTCGCGGCGAGTATGATCGTCGCGACGGCCAGGGCCTTCCGCCGGCGGCCCCTCAGGAACGACTGCCTGACCATGGCGAGGAACATATCTAGGGGAGCGGCTTCCGGGCGTATTTCTCCGGCGAAGCCATGAAGCGGGCCTGCGACGCCTCGGATTCGAAGAAATAATTCGCCCCCCGGTATTCGTGGCGGGCGGGCGCCTTCAGCGAGTCCAGCTCCTTGCCCGTCACCGGGTCCTTGACCGTTATCGACACGACCTGCGAGAAGTGTTTGGCGCCCCGCGTCAGCTCCTCCGCGGCGATCACGACGTGCTCCCCCTCGACCGCGTGCTTCAGCGGGATGGGGTTGCACCCGCCCTCCTTGCCGATCGACGGGTTGAAGATCCGGACGTTGCAGGCGAGGCAGATCACCTCCCGCTTGCGCTGGATATAGCCCTTGTCCCCGCACATCACGCACGCGTCGTACACCACCCCGATGCGGCTCTTCTTCACGAGGCCTTCCAGCTTGATGAGGAGAAAGCGGACGACATGGCCGTCGTCGGTCACGTAGGAGAAGCGATGGAGGTCGCCGTCGGCGACGGAGGCGGTCTTGACCCGGATGAAGCCCCGTGCGTCCGCCTCGAGCCTCACGGGGCGGGTGATCTTCTCGGGCCTGCCGGCGTAAAGGTCGTGCGCGAGCAGCGCCGCCAGCGCCGCGCACACGAGCGCCGCCGAGCCGCGGACCCATCGCGCCTCGCTCCGCTCGACGGCGAGCGCCTGCCGTCTTTGCGCGCTCGACATCGACAGCTCCCCCGCCGGGAAGACGCTCCGCCGCCGCGCGTAGGCCGCCGCCAACCCGGCCGCCATGGCGAGCTGCAGGTACGGGACGGCGGCGGCGAACATGTTCGTCTTGGCCGCGAAGGACAGGAGCCCCCCCGTCACCTCGATCGCCTTGAGGCGCATGAGGCCCAGCAGGACGTCCGCGAGCCGGGGGACGACGACGAGCGCCGACGCGGCGAGCAGGCAGCGGACGATGACCCGGTTCCCGCTTTTCGGAGCGGCGTTCGCCGTCACTGGAGTCAAACAGGCGATCAGGCACGCTCCGAAGAAGACGGCGCCCGCGTTCAACAGCAGCTCGGTATTGATGACCGCGAACGAGGAGATGCCGCGTTCGTCCATCAAACTGAGGAAGGAGACCATGGACGCCGCCGCCAGCGCGGCCAGGAAGAAGACCTCGGCTCCCGCGCGGATGCGGCGGTTCTCCGGCAGAAGGAACGCGGCCGCGTGAGCGAACGCCGCGACGATGGCCGCCGCATCGAGGAGCACGCGCGCCGCGAGGAGGTTCCCGCCGCGGGCCGCCAACGCGCAGACCGGCACGGCCGCCGTCAAACCGGCGCCGACGGCGGCCAGCGCGGAGCGCGAGGTCCTGCGCCCGTCGCGCAGCGGCCGCGAAGCCAGGATCAACCCGGCGATGAACGCGAGAGGAGTGAACGCGCCGACGACGTCCGCGAGCGATGAGATCATCTCATCGTCCTATTTGATCGGGACCCACTTGAAGGAATAGTTCACCGCGAACTGCTGGAACCATTTTCCGACGCCCGTGGCGACGTCGGTATGCCGCCCGAATCCCTGCTTGGACGGGGGATCGATCACGAAGGTGAGCGTGTAGTTCCCGGCGCCCATCATCTTCACGTTGCTGCCGTAGTGCGGCCCGTCCTTGGCGACCATCGGCATGAACGTGCCGGACTTCGTCTCTCCGGTATCGACGTTCACCAGCGTGTACGAGACCTTGAGGAAAGGGATCCACTCGCCGGCGCCGAAGCCGTTCAGGTTCCCCCTCGATGCGTGGATGTCCGCCTCGAGATGGACGTCCGCCTGCGACTGAGGCAGATCCATCCCCCTGGGCTCCATGTCGATCGGCAGCAGGTAGACGGCGGCGACCCGCATGCGGTTGATCTCCTTGGCCGTCCCGATCGGGTACTCCTTGATCCGTTCCTCGTACGCGAACGCCGAGCCCGAGGCGAACGCCCCGAGCAGCAATAAGACCGAGACACTCTTCTTCATCTGTTGCCGCCTCCCATGCCGATCGCGCGCCGCGCCGCCTCTTTCGCTTTCCGGAAGAGGCCGGCCGCGGTCCTCCTCCAATCCCGCTCCGCCGCCGCGGCCGCCGTCTTCGCCGGGACGGCTCCCGCGACGAGGGGCAGGCCGCGGAGGTCCTTGCGCAGCTCGTCGAGGAGAGCGCTCATGCTCGCCGACACGCTCGCCGCGTCCGCGCCGGACCTGATCAGCCCCTCGACGTCGGAGAACCTGGACGCGTGGTCGAAGTTCCGGGCCTGTGAGACGTGGCTGCGGATCGCGACCTCGAGGACGCCGTTGTTGTAATGCTCGTGGAGCGTCCGGCTCACGAGGTCCGCGGCCTTCGCCTTGTCCCCCCGCTCATACGCCTCGAGGGCGCCGGCGAGCCCGGCCTCGATGTTCTTGCGGACCTCGAGCCACGCCGGCGCGATGCCGTCCGCCCCCGCCGCCGGGGAGGGCGCCTCGTCGTCGACGCCGGCGGCCGTCAGCTCGACGCCGCCCTCCAGCCGCGGAACGACGCGCCTGAGGCGCGGCATGAAGGCCGCGATCCTCGCCGCGACCGCCGGGACGGGCTCCTTGCGCGCGAACATCGCCCGGATCACCGTGAACTCCTCCTCGAGCTCGTAGTTGGCCTGCGCCGAGACGTTGATCCGGATCGGCCCCTCGAGGTTCTCGAACACCTCGAAATACGCCGTCTCGGTCTTCCGCTTCGCGCCTTCCACGTCTCCCTTCTTGTACCGGCCGAGCGCCTCGTCGAGCAGGACGCCGATCTCCTCCGTCATGGCCGCGTACTTCGAGGGCGCCTCGGCGCGCGCGCCGAGTCCGGCCGCCGACGCGAGGAGGACCGCCGCCGCCGCGGCGAGCCCGGCTCTTCCCCGCGTCATCTCTTCCTCCGGGTCCAGTCGTAATTGAAGACGAGCATCGCGAACGCGTAATCGGCTCCCTTGCCGCTGCCCGACGCGTCGCGGTAGAACCGCCCCGGGAAGAAATGGTCGTAGCCGACGATGAGCGTGCAGTCCTTGTTCGGCGAGTAGGTCAGGTTGACGTCGGTCTCGAGGCCGATGTCGCGGCTGAAGCCGTCCTCCACGCTCGTCGCGGCGAACTTGCGGCCGGTGGCCGTCAGGTTGAGCTTCCGGGTGAGGTCGATGCCCCAGCCGACCGTGTAGATCTGCATGCCGCTCGCGTGATGGTCTCCGAGGTCGGCGCCCGACAGGTCTCCGACCACGTGCATGTCGCCCATGAGCGCGGAGTCGTTGTTCGGGTTCCTGAATTCCTTCTTGGAGTCGTTGACGTCTCCGGTGCCGGCCGCGGCGCCGATGAAGACCGCATTGTCTCGTCCGAACAGACGGAACTGGCCGGTCAGGTCGACGTGGCCTCCGGCCGCCTTGATCCGCTCGATGCGCCCCGTCTCCTCGTCGAACGCGTTGCCGCTCTGCAGCACCGCCTCGGACTCGACCTCGAAGATGCCGACCCCGCCGACGCTGCGCAGCCCGAGGCTGTCCAGGCGCTCCTCCGGGCGCCGCTGCTCGGCGCCGAGGTCGCGGATGGCGTAGCCCTCGAGGGAGCTGTCATCGGAGGGGTGGTAGGTCAGATAAGCGCCCGACAGGCCTCCCTTCACCCCCCCGGAGAAAGGCGTCGCGTAATTGCCGGCGAACGCATCGAGCGTGATGTTGGAGCGCGGCTGCACCCGAAGCCTCGCCGCGTCGAACGACAAGCCGTCGAAGAACGTGTCCGAGCCGAGCATGAAGCCGCTCCCGTAGACGAATTCCTGGCGGCCGACCTTCAGGGCGGCCCAATTGACGCCGGGCAGGCCTTCATTGGGGATGCGCACCTCGGCGAACCCCTGATAGAGGGAAGCCTTGTTCGCGTGATCATCGCCGCCTCGCGCGAAGCCGTAGGCCTGGCCCTCGGCGTGGATGTCCCACCGGTCGTTCGGGTGCCAATAGGCGTAAGGCTTGACCCGGTAGGTGCCTCCCCCCTCGTCGCGGTTCGGGACGTAGCTGAGGTCCCGCATCCGGAAGCCGTGGGCGCCCTCGGCGCGCGCGTAGCCGTCCACGCCGATCTTGTACTTGAAGATCGGGACCGGTGGCTCGACGAGCGCCAGGAGGCGTTCGATGCTCACGCGGAGCGTCAGGTACGCCTCGCGCCCGAACAGCTCGTCCTCCAGGGCGACGATCAGGGACCGGATGCCGTCCATGTCGTCGCGTCGGATGTTCGCGGCGCCGCGCCGCTTGAACTCCTCGGCGACCTTGGCCAGCGCGTCGATGAAGGAATCGAGCAGTTCGATCTTGGAGCATCCCTCCGGCGGCAGAGGCTTGCCCGCCCCGTATCGTTCCTGGAGTTCGGCGACCCCCGCGTAGGCCCAGTGCTCCTTCGTGATCCGCTCCGGGACCTCGCCCTCGCCGGCCGCCGGCGAGTTCGGGTTCTTGCGCTCGGCGGCGTCCTGCGGCACGACCCGAGCCCCTCCGGGGCTCGTCGCCGCCGCGAAGGCGCCCTTGGCGGGGATCAACGTCGACAGAAGAATCGAGACGGCGAGTCTAAGCATGTTCGGCTCCTTGCATGTCCGTCAAGCGCCGGATATCTTCCGGCCACGCACGCACTCCTGCAACAGTCCAACCGTTATTGAGATTGCATTTCAATAAGACCTGTGCTATTATTGAGATGCGATTTCAACAACGCGGCCCGGCCCGGGGAATCCTCGACGGGAGCAAGGAGATTCCCAATGAACACGCAGGACAAGAAGAAGGCGGTGATCACCCTCAACCGCATCATGGAGCTCGAACTGGCCGGCGTCGTGCGCTACACGCACTACTCGCTGATGGTCTACGGCTACAACCGCCTGCCCATCGTCTCCTGGCTCAAGGGCGCCGCGAACGAGGGCCTCGCGCACGCGCACAAGGCCGGAGAGCTCGTGACCTTGCTCGGCGGCCATCCTTCGCTCAAGATCGGCCCTCTCCTCGAGACCGAGAAGCATGACATCGGCGACATCCTGCGCGAGAGCCTCGACCACGAGAGGGCCGCGCTCGCGGCCTACAACGAGCTGCTGAGCCTCGCCGAGGGCAAGTCCGTCCTGCTCGAGGAGTACGCGCGCGACATGGTCGTCAGCGAGGAGCTTCACCTCGACGAGGTCAACAAGATGCTGCGGCTGCCCGGCGACATCGGGCCCTACCGCCCCTAAACGGCGGAGTCGAGCCGGGCCTGGAGGTAGTCGAGGTACGCCTCGATGACCGGACGTGGCCGTCCGCGGCTGGGAAAGAGGAACCCCCGCACTCCCGGCATGCTGTTCACCTCGAGGATGACGCCGTCCCCGGGCCCGCGAAGGGGCGCGGCCGGATCGCCGCAGATGAAGTCGACTCCCGCGACGTCGACTCCCAGGGCCATGGCCGCGCATTCGGCGGCCGCGGCGTAGTCGGGATGCAGGTCGTCGGTGCGGTCCAGCGCCTCGCCGCCGAGGGAGATGTTCGCGGGACCGCGAAGGCGGACCCTCCGCCCGGCCGCCGGGACGGAATCGAGCCTAAGGCCCTGCCCGGCGAGGGCCTCGTCGAGTTCCGCGTCGATCCCGATCGAAGCGAGGGCGCTTCCCTTGACGAGCGAACCTCGCCGCGGGTCGGAGTTCGCATCGTCGAGGAGACGGCCGACCGACTTTTCCCCGTCGCCGGTCACGCCCGCGGCGACGCGTTCATAGCAGGCCGCGAAGCGCCCGCCGATGACCAGCACGCGCAGCTCCCGGCCGTCGAACTGGGGCTCGAGCAGCGCGGGCCCCCTGATGAGTGCGCCGGCGACCGCGCTCGCCAGCCTTTCGGGGTCGCGCACGCCGACGGTGACGCCGACGCCGCGGTCGCAGGCGTTGGGCTTGACGACAAGAGCGCGGTGCTCCTCCAGGAAGCGGAGCTCCTCGCGCCCGGCGGAGACGCAGAGCCGCTTGGGCAGGACGGGCAGGCCGGCCTCGGCCAGCAGCGCGCCGCTCAGGAATTTATCGGTGCTGAGCTTGAGCGCGAGAGCGGACATGAACGGCGTCCGCGTCTTTTGAACGGTCACGGCCCGGCCCCCGAAATGCAAGGTCAGGAACTCGTCGTTCTCCCGGCCGGCGGGATAGGACCACGAGACGCCGCGCCCCTCCGCCGCGCGCTTGATCGCCTCCAGCGTGAAGTTCACGCCAGCAGCCCCAGAACGACCGTGAGCGCGACCGGCAAGGTCAGGAAGAGGATCATGACCACGCGGCGCAGGTTCGGATGCCGCGCGAACGGCCCCCACTCCAGCGCGTGGACGGACTTCACGAAGGTCCCCAGGAAGCGGGACAGGCGCGAACGCACGGACATCCCGGAGTTCGTGAGGCGGCCGTCGCGCGCCGACAGGTACACGCGCAGGCCGCCGGGCCCCTCGAGCTCGAGCTTGTAGACGGGGATCTCCGCTTCGCGGAAATCCTTGTAATGGGAGTCGTGGGACTCGAGGAAGACGGCGCCCGGCTTCGGCGTCCACGGCGAGCCGGCGAGCCACTCGCGCGCTTCAGCCTCGACCTCGGCCGCGGTCATGAACACCGGGACTTCGCTTCCGTCGGCGGCCGAGACCGCGCGGCGCGAGCCGTCCGCCAGCTCGAACTCGTACCAGGCGCGGCGGCGGGAGGAGCGCGCCTGGACCCGCGCGGGCGCCGCTCCCGCCGGCAGGCGCGACGCGGCCTCCGACGGCGAGAGGACGAAGGCCTCGGGCGCGAGGCTCCCGCCCTTCGGCAGCTTCGGCGTCAGCTTCTTCGTCGCGATCGGCATGAACAGGGTCAAGGGCCCGGTCACGCCCATGTAGAGAAGGACGAGCAAGGACCACGAGCCGAAGAACTTATGCCACGCCCAGGCGCCGTCCGATAGGGCGGGCAACTCGAGCGGGAAGCCGCGGCTGGCCTTGAGCCAGAAGGCCGTGACCGCGAGCGCCAGGACCGGCACGCCCAGCAGCAGGGGCGCGAGCAGGCGCTTGAGCGTGTCCACTTTGTCGAGCGCCTTGATGCCCCAGGCGTGCGGGCCCTTGCCGACCCACTTGAGCGTCCGCGAGAGGCGCGAGTGGACCTCGAGGATCCGGCCGTCCTTGGCGGACACGAAGACCTGCCAGCCTCCCGGTCCCTCCAGGTCCGCCTGATAATGGGGCAGTTCCCCCTTGCGGTAGTACTCGCCCTGGACCGTGACGAGCTTCGCCGGTCCCGCCGCCTTCCAAGGGGTGCCGGCGAGCCAGCGGTTCACCTGTCCGCGCGCGAAGGCCGCGCCGCGCGGGGAGACCAGCCGGCGCCCCGTGCGCGCGTGCACCTCGATCGTCCGGCCGTCGGCCGTCTGGAACTCGTACCAACGCCGCTGCGGCGAGCCGGCCGCCGCGCGCAGCAGCGGCATCCCGGGCTTGAGCGCGACGCGTTCCTCGGCGGTGAGCGCCTCGGCCGCCTGCGCCGGGGACAGCGGGAACCGGCGGGGATCCACGACGACCTCGGGCGCGGCTGGCAGGCCGGGGTCGAACAGGGACTTGATGGGCTGCGTCAGCAGGCTGATCGTGCCCGTGACCGCGTAGATCAGCGCGACGACGCCGAAAGCCGTCCCGGCGAACATGTGCCACTCGAACGCGCCCGCGGGCAGCGCCGCGGCGAGCGGAAGGAACGCGACGGCGGCCGCGGCGGCCGGACCGCGATCGAGCCCGGTCCAGGTCTTCGCGTGCTTCGACTCGCCGTCGCCGAGGAGGCACGACTGGCAGCCGGCGCCGCAGCAGCCCTCGACGAGGCGCTCGTGCAGGACGACGCTCGCCGGATCGACGCCGAGCGTCTCGGCGACGAGAGCCGTGATGCGCGCCGCGGACGACTCGAGGCGGCGCTCGAGCTCCTCGCGCCGGGCGGGGTCGCCGCCGCCGCGCTCGAACGGACGGCCGTCCGGAGGAAGGCCGAAGGTCAGGTGCACCTGCTCGCCGCCGCGTCCGCGATGACGCAGGACGTGCCACATCGTCAATCCTTGTCCGGCCAGCATCGCGGGCAGGCCGGCGGCCTCGAGCTTCTCGGCGGCCTCGTCCCGCGCGATCTCGCGCGAGCCGCGGAAGTCGGGCGCGGCCGGGGCCGGAAGAACGCCCGCCGCCAACGCCGCCGGCGCCGGACGGCGCATGAGCCGGAACACGGCCGCGGCGAGCGCGACGGCGACGCCGCCGTACACGGCCGCCAAGGTCCCGGTCGCGCCGAGGGCCAAGGCCGCTCCCGCCACCGCCGTCCAGCCCACGAGCGCCGTGCCCGCGCTCACGGCGAGACGATAGAAGAGATTGTTGACGCCCATCGCGCGGCCGAGCAGATCCGGCCGCAGGCGGCGGACTTCCTCTTGAAAAACGGTCTTGGCCACGACCGACAGGGGCTGGGTCAGCAGGCCGATGAGCGCCGCGGCGGCGAAGGCGAACGCGACGTGGACCGGCGCGAGCGCGAATAAGCCGAAGGACAGCAGGCCCGCCCCTCCCAGCAGTATCCAGGAGCGGTTCGACAGCCTCTCGCCCCACTTGAGCAGGCCGAAGTTGCCCGCGAACTGTCCGGCGTAGAACGCGGCTTGGAAGCTCCCGAGGAGCATCGCCGCCGAGGCGGGAGACAGGTCGCTGGCGAGTATCGGCAAGGTCGTGCTGCGCAGAGGCTCGACCAAGACGACGCCGGCGGCCATCGCGATCAGCGCGGCGGCCAGGATCTTGTTCGTGAAGATCAGCTTCGCCGCCTCCCAGAGGCCCGGCGCGCGCTTCGGCCCGGCCGGCGGCTCGACGACGGCCGAGGGCGCGGGAGCGGCCGCCGTCGTCCCGGGCATGAGCCAGGAGTAGAGCGGCGCCAGCACGAGGAGGTTCGCCGCGGCGTAGGCGAGCAAGGCGCCGGGCACGCCCAGCGACGCGACCGCCCAGCCGCCGAGCAACGAGCCCGGGATCGAGACGGCCGCCGTCACGATCTTCAGCGTCGAGTTGACGCGGCGCAGCGCCCCGGGCGCGTCGCCGGCGGCGGCCGGCGCCGCCGAGGACTGTCCGATGTGGATCGTGGTCAGGGCGAAGCTGTGCGCCAGGAACGCGCCGAACAGCAGCGGGAAGCCTATGCCGCCCGCGGAGGCGGCGGCGTACAGCCCGACCGCGATGGCCGCGCGCGCGACCGCCGCGCCGGCCATGGACTTGCGGGGCAGGAGACGGTCGACGATCATGCCGGCGACGAGGCCGGTGCCCATCTCGACGAGGGCGACGCCCGAGCCGATGGCGGCGAGGCTCGCCTTGCCGGCGAGGTCGATGACGAGCAGCGGCCAGGCCACGCGCCACGCGGCCGACATCGTGAACAGGTGCGCGGCGTGGGTGACGTAGATGCCCCACAGCGCCTTGCGGTCGGGGCCGCGCGGCGCGGCGGGCTTCGCCGCCGCGGGCGGAAGGGGACGCTCGGGGACGGACGCCGCGGACAAGCCGCTCGCCCGGGAGACGAAGGCCTCCGCCGGGACGGGCGAGCCTTCCTCTCTCGAGACGACGCCGTCGAACGCGGCGCGGCCGCCGGAGACCTGGTATTCCAGCGGGACGCGCGCGTCGACGGCGAAAGCGGGCGCGAGCGCGGCGGCAAGCTTCGCGCGCGGCGCCGCGGGGCGGGCCGCCGCCGGAACGACGGCCGCGGCGGCGAGCGCGACGGGCACGGGCGCGACGAGCGCCGGAGCCGCGAGCGCGGGCGGCGGAACGGAGAGGGCCGGGACTCCGGGCAAGGACGCCGGGAGCATCGGCGCGCCGGGCCCCGGAACGGCCAGCGACGGCGTCAGGGGCGCGCCGGCTCGCGGCAGCGCGACCCGGGCCAGGGCCTGAGCCGAGGCCGCACCCGGCATGCCCGCGATCAGCGCCGCGGCGACGAGCGCGGCGACGACGCGCTTCGGCTTATCGGCTTGGACGGGCGAGCCCTCGTTCCGGAGGCAGAGCAAGGCGTACGAGACCGCGGCCAGCAGGAACAAAGGCAGGGCCACGAGCAAGGCCAGCGCCCAGCGGCGCGGCGTGTCGAACGAGCGCTTGAGCGCCTCGGGATTCCAGGCGTGCACGCCCATGCCGAGCCAGCGCGCGGCGCGGGACAGGCGCGTCGTGGTCTTGAGCACCGAGCCGTCGCGCGACGACAGGTACAGCACCGGCGCGCCGGGACCGGCGAGCGTAAGACGGTACGCCGGGAAGTCCGTCGGGCGGTAGTGATCGTCGTTGGCCGTCAGCCGGTCGACCCCGAGCGCGGTCCATCCCGGAGACAGCGCCTTCGCGATGCGGACGCGCGCCTCGTCCGGCCCGATCTCGGCCGGGACCGGAGCGCCGGTCGCGGCGTCGAAGCCCGCGACGCGGCCGTCGGGCCAGCGCGCCTCGTACCAGGAGCGGCCGTCGAACGAGCGCAGCGCGACGGCCGAGGCCCCGTCGACCGGAAGACGGGAGACGGGAAAGGTGAAGCGAGCGCCGTCGACGGGAACGGCCTCGATCTTCGGGATCTCCGCGTCGAACGCGCGCCGCGCGATGGGATCGAGGATCATCAGCGCGCCGCTCGCGCTCCAGATCAGGATGAGGGCGCCGGCGGATTTACCGAGCGTCAGGTGCCAGTCGAACAAGAAACGGCGCATGCTTCCTCCTTATCTTCACGGCGGAAAACGAGGCGCGGAACGGCGGCGACGCCGGCGCCGGCCGCGATCAAGGTCGCGGGGATGCCGACCAAAGCCGCGAGAGGGCCGGCCGCGCCCGCGGCGACCGCGCCGCCCAGACGCAGGCCGCTCGCGGTCCAGGCCACGGCCTCGCCCCGCCGCTCGCCGGCTTCGCCCGCGGCGGCGTACAGCGCCGCGACGGCGCCCGCCGCGAAGAAGCCGAGCGCCGCGCGCGCGGCGAGAAGCGTTCCGGGCGTTCCCGCCAGCGCTTGCGCGGCGGTGAACGTTCCCGCCCCGAGCGCGCAGAAGGCGAGGACGGATCGAAGGCCCCGCCGCTCGCACTCGCGGCCCCACCAAGGCGAGACCAGCGCCTGGACCCCGCGGCTGACGGACAAGCCCGCGCCGGACAGCGCGACCCACGACCCGGGCGCGAGAGTCCTCGCGACCACGGGCAGCAGCGGATCCTCCAAGCCGCGGAAGAAGGCCAGCCCGGCGGACGCCGCGTAAAGACGGCCGGGGCCGGCGGCGGCGACGCGGGGCGCGGACGCGGCGGGCTCCTCGCGCACGCCCCAGGACGCGGCCGCCAAGACCGCGCAGACGACGGCGCCGCCGACGAACAGCGCGGTCGCGCCGGTGAAAGGCAGGAGCAGTCCTCCGAGCAAGGGCCCGGCCACCGCCCCGGCCAGGCCGTACGACCGGACCCAGCCCATGAGCCGGGCGCCGTCGGCGCCGCCCGCGACCAAAGCGAGCGCCGCGGGCGTGGTCCCCGCGAAGGCGCCCTGCAGCGCGCGCGACAAGACCACCTGCCAAGGCGACCGCGCCAAGGCCATCAGCGCCAGCGCGGCGGCCAGGCCCGCCTGGGCGCGAACCAGCATCCGCCCCCGCCCGACGCGGTCGCCGACGCGGCCCCAGACGGGGATCGCGACGATGGCGAACCCGGCGGCCGCGCACTGCGAGAGGCCCGTCCAAAACACCAGGCTCGCGTCCGACTCCGCGCCGAGGGACGCCAGCACCGCCGGCGTGGCGCACAGGCCCGCCTCCAGGGCCGCGAGCCCCAGCATCTGTCCGGCGCAGACCAGCGCGAAGTCCCTACGCCTCATGGAGGGGATTGGACACCTCGGCGAAGTCGTACTGGAAGTATTTTCCGGCGAGGCGCATGCGCGTCAGGGCCTTCACGCGCGCGAGCGGGGCGAAGAACGCCTCGCGCAGGGCCTCGGCGCGGCCCGGGGGCGCGGACCGGGCCGCCTCGTCGAACACGCAGCGCGCCGCGGCGCGGGCCCCCGCCCAAAGCACCTGTTCCGGGACGTTCCCGCAGTCGGCGAGCGCGCGGGCGAGCGGGGCGAGATGATTGTGGAGCCAGGTATGGTGGATCTTGGAGACGAGGTCGCGCGGCGACTCCGCCTTGATCAAGGTCCCGGGATGCAGGGCGAGGCCGCGCCCGGCCGCGCCCGCCCACTCGGGCAGGACGCGGAGGCCGCCCAGGTCCCGGAGCACCAGCGAGACCGGCGCGCCCGCTTGAAAACGCACGAGGCAGTTCTGGGCGTGCGCCTCGAGGGCGATCCCCTCGCGCAGCGCCAGCGGCAGGATCGCGCGCAAGGTCAGCGCGGCGTAGTCGTAGAAGAACCAGCCGATGCCCGCCCCGTAGAGCTCGAGCAGCTCCCGGACCACGGGCTTGCCGTCGACGGGCGAACGCTCGGGCAGCAGGGCCGCGGGAACGAGCCGGCCGCCGGCCGGAGACGGCGGGCGGCGGCACAGGAACGACAGGTGCCGCGCTTTCTCCAGGGCCGCGGCGTCGCGCGGGTCCGCTCCCGGATCCCAGTAATGAAGGCCGCGCTCCTCCGACTGCAGCTCCCATAGGCCGGACCAAAGAAGGTCCGCGCGCGCGGCCTCGATCCAGGTGGAGAAAGCCGGGCCGTTCTCCGCCGACGGCGCCGAGACCGTGCGCTGGGCGCTCGTCGCCTGGATGGCGAGGGGCACCTTGAGGTGACAGGCGCCGGGCTCCCCCACCGGGACCAAGGTCCTCAAGGAGACGAGAGGCCGGACCGGAGCGCGGAACTCGAGCGGCACGACGACGCCGGCCTCGATCTCCCGCGCGAAGATCCGCGGCAAGGAGTTCTCGAACTGCCAGGGATGAGCCGGAAGCACGCCGAAGCCGCCCGCGGCCAGCCCGCGGGAGCCGAGCTCCCGAGCGACCCCCTCGCGCCAGCTCGCGGGCCAATCCTCCTTGGCTCCGGGCGCCCGGCGCTCGACCAGATGCGAGCGGCGCACCGCGACGAAGCGGGCGTCGAGCTCCAGGCCCAGCTCGGGCGAGTAGCGGGCCATGTCGGCCGCGTCGAAGCCCGAGCGCGTCTTGCAGCCGGGGTGGAACGGATGTCCCCGGAGGATCCAGCCCTCGAGCCACGCCTCCGGAGGGACGCCCTCGAGCGCGGCCCGGCCATCGTGGGCCAGAGCGATGAGGCCCTCGGCGCCGCCGGCGAAGGAGAGGGCGCGCGCGTCCGACGCCTCGAGGATCATCCCGAGATTGGCCGCGCTCTGCATGACCTCGTCGCGAAAGCGTCCGAAGCCGGAGGAGCCGTCGTCCCACAGGTCGACCACCTGCGACACCGACGTCACGGGCTCGGGCGCCGCTCCCGCGTCCGGGCGCACATAATAAGGAGGCTGCGTCCGGACCCAGTCCAAAGCGCCGATCGACGCCACGCCGGCCACGAGCGCCCGGCCGTCGGCCAGCCGCACCGTCGCCCAGCTCCCCTCGCCGCTCATGTTCGGGCGCAGGCCGCGGTCCTGAGCGTAGCCCTCGCGCCAGGCCGCGTTGAAGAGCCGGTCGACGACCTCCCGGTCGGCGGGGCTCAGTGCGTCCATGCCGCCCCCCGCTCCGCGCCCGCGTCCGCCCGGCGCGGCTCGACGCCTATAAGGCGCGCCGCCTCGTTCAGCATCCGGACCAGCTCGAGGAACCGGCTCCGGCCCAGGGACAAGGTCAGCTCGCCCCACCGGATATGGACGTCCTCGCAGCCGTCGCAGAGAGACACCATGCCCGGCCCGCCGTCGCGTCGCTCCGCCAGCATTCGGCTCATCGCTCCCCCTTCTTATTGAGACTAAGTCTCAATTGAGATTGTATCTCAATAAGCCGGACGAGGTCAAGGGCGCAGAATCGGGAGCCCGTTCGCATAATCATGACTCGACGCCGCGGCTCGAGAAGTTCTACAGTCGATGCGGCCGGACAGGGCGGAAACAAGGAGATTCCCAATGAACGATCAGGACAAGAAGAAGGCCGTCGTCATCCTCAACCGGATCATGGAGCTCGAGCTGGCCGGCGTCGTGCGCTACACGCACTACTCGCTGATGGTGTACGGCTACAACCGCCTGCCCATCGTCTCCTGGCTCAAGGGCAACGCCGACGAGAGCCTCGCCCACGCGCACAAGGCCGGAGAGCTCGTGACCTTGTTCGGCGGCCATCCGTCGCTCAAGATCGGCCCCCTGCTCGAGACCGAGAAGCACGACATCGGCGACATACTGCGCGAGAGCCTCGATCACGAGAGCGCCGCGCTGAAGGCCTACAACGACCTGCTGAAGGTGTCCGAGGGCAAGTCCGTCCTGCTCGAGGAGTACGCGCGCGAGCTGATCGTCAACGAGGAGCTGCACCTCGACGAGGTCAACAAGATGCTGCGCAAGCCCGGCGAGATCGGCCGCTTCAACGCGTAGACTCGCGATCGGTCCTTCGATGCGATCCCGCGTTTCGTCCCCGGCTATCCTCAAGGATAGTCGGGGACGACTGTTTCCGGAAACAGTCGCGGAGCCGAGGCCTCGCACCGGTGCGAGGCCGGCGAGGACGACCTAGAGCTTCTTCGCGTCCTCGGCGAGCTTGTCCAGCGAGGCTTGCTCGTCTCCGTCGTACCAGCCCAGCAGGCGGCCCTGCGCGTCGATGAGGACCATCTTCGTCGAGTGCGTGACGCGCTCGCCCGGCGAGGCGGCGGCGTTCTCCACGATCGGCAGCAGGAACCCGTCGCGCACGAGGCGGATCAGCTCCGTCTTCTCGCCGGTCAGGAAGAACCAGCGCTGCGGGTCCGCGGCGAACTTGCGCGCGTACAGCGTGAGGACCTCGGGCGAGTCGTGATCGGGGTCGACGGTGAAGGAGAGAAGGCCGATCTCCTTGGGCAGCTTCTGCTGCAGACCGGCCATGTTCGCGGTGAGCATCGGGCACGGGCCGCCGCAGCGCGTGAAGATGAAATCGGCGATCCACGCGCGGCCGCGCATCGCGCGCAGGTCGAAAGGCGAGGTGCCGTCCACGGTGACGGCGGTCAGCGCGAAGTCCGGAAGCTCTTTCACCGGCTTCGGCGCGGGAGAGCAGGCGGAGATGAGCAAAATGACGATGTAGAAGACGCTACGTATCAACACTAGAAACTCCTTAACGATTGAGGGTGTCCATCTGGGTCTTTACAAAAATATATCCATCGGTTATTCTACTGCCTCCTCGAAAACGCCCGCGAGCCGCGCGGCGGATCCGAGCAAAAGAACGCTACAAAATCCCCACGGAGAAAAGGATGAACACGGCCGCCAAGACGCCTGTCACCCCCGCCGGAACCGACACGAACGAGGACGCGAATGCGACCACGATGCAGGTCCGCAAGCGCGACGGCTCCCTCGAGCCGGTCGACGTCAACAAGATCGTCCGCGCCGTGGCCCGCTCGGGCCAGGGCCTCGAGAACATCGACGTGCTGAAGATCGCCACCAAGACCATCGGCGGCCTGTACGACGGCGCCACGACGAAGGAGCTGGACAATCTTTCCATCCAGACCTCGGCGCTGTTGATCGCCGAAGAGCCCGAGTATTCCCGTTTGGCCGCTCGCCTGCTCTCGACTTACATCATGAAAGAAGTCGAGAACCAGGACATCCACTCGTTCTCCCAGTCCATCTCCGCCGGCGTGCGCCACGGCCTGATCGCCGAGAAGGTCGGCCAGTTCGTCTCGGCCAACTCCCGCAAGCTCAACGACGCCATCGAGATGCAGCGCAACGAGCTGTTCGAGTACTTCGGCCTGCGCACGGTCTACGACCGCTACCTCCTTAAGAACCCCGAGACCCGCGAGGTCCTCGAGGCCCCGCAGTACTTCTTCATGCGCGTCGCCTGCGGCCTCGCCGAGACCGTGCAGGAGGCCGTCGAGTTCTACAACCTGATCTCGCGCTTCGAGCACATGCCGAGCTCGCCGACTTTGTTCAACTCGGGCACGAAGCACCCGCAGATGAGCTCGTGCTACCTGCTCGACTCGCCGGTCGACGACCTCGAGGCGATCTACAACCGCTACACCGACATCGCGCTGCTCTCCAAGTTCTCGGGCGGCATCGGCGTGTCGTACTCGCGCGTCCGCGCGCGGGGCTCCTTGATCCGCTCGACGAACGGGCAGTCCAACGGCATCATCCCGTGGCTCAAGACGCTCGACAGCTCCGTCGTCGCCGTCAACCAGGGCGGCAAGCGCAAGGGCGCCTGCGCCGTGTACCTGGAGACCTGGCACGCCGACATCGAGGAGTTCCTGGAGCTGCGCGACAACACCGGCGACCCGGCCCGGCGCGCGCACAACCTGCACCTCGCGCACTGGATCCCCGACCTGTTCATGAAGCGCGCGGAGGAGGACGGAGTTTGGTCTCTTTTCGATCCCAAGACCATGCCCCAGTTGACGGACCTCTACGGCAAGGCGTTCGAGGAGGCTTATCTCGAAGGAGAAGAGAAAAAACTTTTCGTTCGTCAGGTGAAGGCCCGCGAGCTCTACGCCCGCATGATGAAGGCCCTCGCCGAGACCGGCAACGGCTGGATGAACTGGAAGGACGCCAGCAACCTCAAGGCGAACCAGACCGGCTCGCCCGCCAACGTGGTCCACTCCTCGAACCTCTGCACCGAGATCATCGAGGTCACGAGCCAGGGCGAGACCGCGGTCTGCAACCTCGGCTCGATCAACCTGAGCAAGTACGTCGAGGACGGCCGCTTCGACTTCGTCAAGCTCGCGGCGAACGTGCGCACCGCGGTCAAGTACCTCGACCGCGTCATCGACATCAACTATTACCCGACGGCGGCGGCCAAGGCCAGCAACGCCAAGTGGCGCCCGGTCGGACTCGGCGTCATGGGCGTGCAGGACGCGTTCTTCCAGCTCGGCTATCCGTTCGACTCCGCCGAGGCCCGGGAGCTCTCCAAGAAGGTCTCCGAGGAGATCTACTTCCACGCGCTCTCGGCGTCCGTCGAGCTCGCGGCGGCGAAGGGCCCCCACCAGGCCTTCCCCGAGACGAAGGCCGCGAAAGGCGTGTTCCAGTTCGAGCTGTGGGGCGTGACCCCGTCCGACATGACCCGCTGGGAAAAGCTGCGCGCGGAGATGACCAAGAAGGGCCTGCGCAACTCGCTGTTGCTGGCGATCGCGCCGACCGCGACGATCGCCTCGATCGTCGGCGCGTACGAGGCCACCGAGCCGCAGATCTCGAACCTGTTCAAACGGGAGACGCTGTCCGGGGAATTCCTTCAGGTCAACAAGTACCTCTGCCTGGAGCTCAAGAAGCTCGGCCTGTGGAACGAGGAGATGCGCGCGCGCATCATGATGGCCGAGGGCTCGATCCAGGACATCGCGGAGATCCCCGAGGCCGTCCGGGCGACCTACCGAACCGTCTGGGAGATCCCGATGCGCTCCCTGATCGACATGGCCGCCGACCGCGGCGCGTACATCGACCAGAGCCAGTCGCTGAACCTCTTCATGGAGAGCCCGAACATCGGGAAGCTCTCCTCCATGTACATGTACGCGTGGAAGAAGGGGCTCAAGACCTCGTATTACCTGCGCTCGCGCCCGGCGACCAAGATCGCCAAGACGACGGTCGCCGTGTCGGCGGCCGCGGTCGCGCCCGTCGCCGCGCCCGCCTCGGACGCGGCGGCCGTCGCCTGCTCCCTGGAGAACCCGGAGAGCTGCGAGGCCTGCCAGTAAGATAACCCGTGGAGGGGCGGGGAGGCCATCCGAAAGGATCCTCCCCGCCCCGCCGATTTCAGCCCTAATTTCAGGAGACCCGCCCATGATCCTCGACCCCGGCTTCACGCTCACCCTCCGCCCGATGAAGTACCCCGTGTTCTTCGAGATGTACAAGGCGGCCATCAAGAACACCTGGACCGTCGAGGAGGTGGACTTTTCCCACGACGTCACCGACCTCAAGAGCAAGCTTTCCCCCGCCGAGCGCCACCTGATCCACCGCCTCGTCGCGTTCTTCGCGACCGGCGACTCGATCGTCAGCAACAACCTCGTGCTCAACCTCTACAAGCACGTGAACTCCCCCGAGGCGCGCGTGTACCTGTCCCGCCAGCTCTTCGAGGAGGCCGTGCACGTCGAGTTCTACCTGACCTTGCTCGACACCTACATCCCCGATCCCGCCGAGCGCGAGAAGGCCTTCGCCGCCATCGACAACATCCCCTCGATCAAGCGGAAGGGCGACTTCATGCTCAAGTGGATCTCCTCGATCAACAAGCTCGACCGGACGGAGACGCAGGAACAGAAGCGCCAGTTCATGATGAACCTGATCTGCTTCGCTTCGTGCGTCGAAGGCCTGTTCTTCTTCGCCGCCTTCGCCTATGTTTACTTCTTGAGATCAAAGGGCCTGTTGAACGGATTGGCGGGCGGTACCAACTGGGTCTTCAGGGACGAAAGCATGCACATCGCCGCCGCCATGGAGATCATCAAAACGGCCCGTGCGGAAGACCCCACTCTGTTTACTCCTAAAATGGAACAGGATGTCATCGTCATGATGCAGGAAGCCATCGACTGCGAGATGGCCTTCGCCGAGGATCTCCTGGGCGGCGGCATCGCCGGCTTCTCGGTCAACGGCATGCGGCAATATCTCCAGTGCGTGGCCGATCAACGGCTTGCGAATTTGGGGATCAAGCCGGTCTATGGGTCGAAGAATCCGTTTAATTTCATGGAACTCCAGGACGTGCAGGAGCTCGCCAACTTCTTCGAGCGCCGCGTGTCCGCGTACCAGACGGGCGTGACGGGCGCCGTCGCGTTCAGCGAAGAATTTTAACGAAGAACGGGCGTAAAAAGGCCCGCTGGGGGACGCTCCCGGCGGGCCTTTCGCTTTTACTGCTGATAATCACGAACGGATGGTCTTCGACTCTTCCCGGGAATAGTGATTATCAGTAGTAACTGCTTCCGGAAACAGTCGAAGGGCTCGCGCCGGCGCGAACGTCAGGTCCCCCTGGGCCTTGTCACCTCCGTGACGATTCCTTAGAATCCCTGTGACCTAGGCGTTCTTCGGAGGCGTTCCCCATGGACCTGATTCTCTCGACGCTCGGCCTCACCGGCGATCTCGGCTTCGCGATCTTCACTCTCGCGCTCTTCGCGCTGTTCATCTTCGTCTACAACTCGATCGTGATCGTCGGCGGCGTGCAGATCGCCGTCCTCGAGCGCCGCTGGCTCGGGACCTCGATGCCCGAGGGCCGCGTCGTCGCGATGGCCAACGAGGTCGGCATCCAGGCCCGCATCCTCGGCCCCGGCCTGCACTTCCTGATCCCCTTCCTGTATAGAACGGAGAAGGCGCCGATGATGGTGGTGGCGGAAAACGAGGTCGGGCTGGTCGAATCCATCGACGGCGCGCCGGTGCCTCCCGGACGGATCTTCGGCAAGGCGCTGGGCAACCACAACCTGTTCCAGGACGGAGAGGCGTTCCTCAGCGGCGGCGGCGAGAAGGGACCTCAGGTGCAGATCCTGCCCCCCGGGACCTACCGCGTCAACCCCTACCTGTTCAAGATCGTCAAGCGTCCGGCCCTGCGCATCACGAACAACAAGATCGGCGTCGTCGTCGCCACCGACGGCCAGCCGATGACGCCGGGACGCCTGCTCGGACGCAGCGTGAAGGGCCACGAGAACTTCCAGAACGGCCAGGCCTTCCTCGAGCAGGGAGGGCAGAAAGGACCGCAGATCGACATCCTCCTGCCCGGCTCCTACCGCATCAACACGGCGATGTTCTCCGTCGAGCTGCGCGAGGCCATCGTGATCCCGGCGCAGAAGGTCGGGATGGTCACGGCCAAGGACGGCGATCCGCTGCCCCCCTCCGAGTACGTGGCCAAGTCCGTGCAGGGCCACAAGGATTTTCAGGACGGCGCGGCTTTCCTGCAGGCCGGCGGCCAGCGCGGCCCGCAGCTCGATTTCCTGAAGCCCGGGACCTACTACGTCAACCCGCTGATGTTCGACGCGTCGTTCGACGAGGTCCTCCAGGTCGCGCGCGGCGAGGTCTCCGTCATCGTCTCCAACATCGGCAAGGACCCGGCCGGGATCGGCGCGGCCGCCGGGCAGGCCCACGCCAAACCGGAGGATAGGCTCAAGGACGGGATAGAACGCTACGTCGTGGACTCCGGCTACCGCGGCATCCAGCGCGAGGTCCTCGGCCCCGGCACCTACTACCTCAACAAGCTCGCCTTCACGCCGCACATCATCCCCACGACCAACATCACCATCGACTGGGCCGAGGAGAAGTCCCCGACGCGCGGCGAGCGGGCGTTCAACCCGCTGTCGATCGTCTCCAAGGACGGCTTCCAGATGACCGTCGAGGTGAAGGTCATCCTGCGCGTCCTGCCCGAGCAGGCGCCGCACATGGTCGCGCGCATCGGCACGATCGACAACCTCATCGAGCACGTCGTGCATCCGCTCATCGACTCGTCCTTCCGCAACCAGTCCTCGTCGTCGGAGGCCATGAAGTTCATGCAGGACCGCCACGAGGAGCAGCGCAAGGCCGGCGAGCACATCGTCGCCGAGCTGCGGCGCTACCACGTGGAGTGCGTGTCCGTGCTGATCTGCCAGATCGTGCTCCCCGAGCGCCTGATGCAGACGCTCACCAACAAGGTCGTCGCCGCCCAGCAGATGTCGATGTTCGACTCCCAGCAGGAGGCCGAGGCCCGCCGCCGCGAGATGGAGAAGACCAAGGCGCAGGCCGACCTCCAGCCGAGCCTGGTGAAGGCCGAGATCGACGTGCAGATCGCGACCCAGGCGAAGCAGTCCATGATCACGAGCGCCGAGGGACGCAGCCAGGCGACGCGGCTCGAGCAGGAAGGCATCGCGGCCGGCATCGCGGCCGTCGGCAAGGCCGAAGGCGAGAAGATCCTGGCGGTCGGCAACGCCACCGCCGAGGCGTACGTGCGCCAGGCGGCCGCGGTCGGCCAGGGGCCGTTGGCGATGATCGAGGTCATGAAGCGCGTCTCCGACGGCAAGATCAAGATCACGCCCGACATCATGGTGGCCGGAGGCGGCGGGAACGACGGCGCCTCGTCCAACATGCTGGCGGCGTTCATGGCGAGCCTGATGGGCTCGGGCATGAAGCTCGTGCCGCAGGACTCCGGCACGCCGCCGAAGAAGGCGTGATGACCCGGCTCGCCCTGCTGGCCGCCGCGACGGTCCTGTCCGCTTCCGCGGCGGCGCAGGTCGTCGCGCCGAGGTTCGCGCGCGGCATGAAGATCCGCCCGCTGGGCGGCTACGCCTGGGAGCCCGCGTCGTCGTTCAAGGATCGCGGCATGGGCTGGTGCGAGAACGGGGCCTTCGTCGACGCCGCCGTCCTGCCCTCGCGCGGCGAGATCCGCCTCGTCTGCTCCGACTACGACGACAACACGGGGAAGAAGTTCTTCTTCACGCAGGTGCTCGACGCCGACGCGAAGACGGTCTCCCAGGAGCGCTTCCCGGACGCCGGACCGCTCGACGCGGTGCACAAGGAGGTCGGGTGGCTCGAGCGCGGCCGGGCCGCGCCGCTGCCCGTGACGTGGGACTACTCGCGGCTGCGCGTCTGGAACGAGAAGGGCGGCGTCGTGGACATCCCCGTCAAGGACGGCGTCAGCGGCGCCGCGCTGATCGGCTCCAAGGACGGAGGCCCCCTGATCGTCGTCGGCCACGCCTACGGCGAGAACGGCCTGGAGGCCTTCCGGCCGAACGGCAAGCGCGCCTGGAGCACGGCGGACCCCGCCGACGTGCGCGAGCTCTCGACCGCGCGGCTCGACGGCCGCCCGGTCCTCGCCGCCTGGCACTCCACCTCCCGCCTGACCTTCCTGGACGCCTCCGGGAAGGTCCGGGAACGCCTCTCCCTCGGCGGCAACGCCGACCGCATGCTGCTCGACGACGTCCGGGAGCCGCGCCTGTACACGCTGGATTCCAAGGCGGGCTCGAGCCGCGAGACGCTCCTCATCCAGCTCGGACGCAAGGGCAAGGAAGGACGCCGCTGGGAAAGCGTGGCGTCCGCCGACCTGGGACCCATCACGATCACCGGCTACACGCTCGCCCGGTTCGTCCCGGGCGCCGAGCGGCGCCTGGTCGTGGGGACGAGCAACGGCTGGGTGTTCCTGCTGGATTCCTCTGGCAAGGCCGTCGCCTCGCGCAAGTTCCTGTCGCCCGTGGGCTCCCTGTCCGCGGCCGACCTCGACGGAGACGGCCGCGACGAGCTGGTCGTCGTCATCGACGGCGCCTCGGAGAACGTGGTCGTCTTCTCTCCGAACATCATTCCCTGAGTCCCGATACTTGACTGATTTAGTCAGGTTTATTACACTATCATTATGCCTGCGACTGCCGCGCGCTCCATCGACGGGATCCGCGTCGGGAACACCCCCTTGCTCGACGTGTCGTTCGCCTTTCCCGAGCTCGGCGACAAGGTCCGCGTCGTCGCCAAGGCGGAATGGGCCAACCCCGGGGGATCCGTCAAGGATCGCGCCGCGTTCTTCATCGTCAGGGACGCGCTGGAAACGGGCAAGCTCGACGGCGGCAAGGTCCTGCTCGACTCCTCGTCGGGCAACACTGGCATCGCCTACGCGTGGCTGGGCGCGCGCCTGGGGGTCAAGGTGGCCCTGGCGGTGCCCGGCTCGATCGCCCGGCAGCGGCGCGCGATCCTGGAGGCCTACGGCGTCGAATTGTTCTTCACCGACCCGCTCGAGGGCTCCGACGGCGCCATCCGCGAGGTCCGGCTCATGCTCAAGGCCGAGCCCGGCCGCTATTGGTACGCCGACCAGTACTCGAACCCGATGACCTGGCGCGCGCACTACGAGACGACCGCCGCCGAGATCTTCGAGCAGACGCAGGGCCATGTCACCCATTTCGTCGCCGGGCTCGGCACGAGCGGGACCTTCGTCGGCGCGGGACGGCGCCTGCGCGAGCTCAAGCCCTCCGTGCGGCTCGTGTCGATGGAGCCGGACGGTCCGATGCACGGCCTCGAGGGCCTCAAGCACATGGAGACCTCGATCATCCCGAAGATCTACGACGATTCCGTCGCCGACAGCCGCATCCAGATCGCCACCGAGGAAGCGCAGGAAGCGGCGCGCGCGCTCGGGCGCAAGGGCGGCATCCTGCTGGGCCCTTCCGGCGGCGCGAACCTCGCGGCCGCGCTGCGGCTCGGGAAGGACCTCGCGGCCCAAGGACGCGAGGCGGTCATCGCCACCGTCTTCGCCGACTCCGGCGAGCGCTACCTGGGAGAGAGGTTCTGGCAGCCATGAGCCTGAAGCTCAACCGCGCCGTCGAGGCCATCGTCGCGGCGACCTGCGAGAAGGCCTTCCCCGAGGAGGGCTGCGGCCTGCTCATCGGGCCGGTCCCCGGTGACTTCGACAAGCCCGGCCGGACGCTCGTCGTCGACGAGGCCCGGCCCCTGCCCAACGGCTGGGACGCCTCGGCGAAAACCAACCGCTATCTGATCGACCCGAAGGTCATGGCCCGCGTCGAGGCCGAGCTGTCGGGGACCGGACGAGGCGTCGTGGGATTCTTCCACTCGCATCCGTCCGTGCCGGCCTGGCCGTCGCCGTTCGACCTGACCATGGCGATGCCGTGCTGCAGCTATTGGATATTGCAGGTACGCGACGGCAAGGCCGTGGACTCGCGGTCTTGGCAAAGGACGGAGGACGGGCGCTCGTTCATAGAAGAAGAGATCGTAATCGAAGGATGATCATGAGCATTGAGATAAGACTTCCCACGGCCCTGCGGGCGTTCGCGGACAAGCAGGAAAAGATAAGCGTCGACGCCGACAGCGTCGGGGACGCTTTGGAAAAGCTCTTTACGAGGCACGAACGACTGCGCCAGCAGCTGATGTCGCCGGACGGAAAACTGCGTTCTTTCGTCAATGTCTATGTGAACGACGACGACGCCCGCGACAAGCAGGGCCTCGCCACCGCCGTCAAGGACGGGGACACGATCCTGATCGTGCCCGCCATCGCCGGCGGCTCGACGGTCGCGGAGCTCGAGCTGACGAAGGCCGAGCTCGCCCGGTACCACCGCCACCTGATCATGCCCGAGGTCGGCGCCGAGGGCCAGAAGAAGCTGAAGAACTCGTCGGTGCTGTGCGTCGGCGCGGGCGGTCTGGGCTCGCCGCTGGCGCTGTACCTGGCCGCGGCCGGCGTGGGCCGCATCGGCATCGTCGATTTCGACACGGTGGACGAGTCGAACCTGCAGCGGCAGATCCTCCATGACACGTCCTCGGTGGGGACCTCGAAGCTTGAATCCGCCGAGAAACGTCTTAAGGGACTGAACCCCTTCGTCAACGTCGAGCTGCACGAGACCAAGCTGAGCTCGGCGAACGCCGTGGAGCTTTTCAAGCGCTACGACGTGATCGCCGACGGCACCGACAACTTCGCGACGCGCTATCTGGTCAATGACGCCTGTGTTTTGACCGGTCGTCCCAACGCCTACGGCTCCATCTTCCGCTTCGAGGGCCAGCTGTCCGTGTTCGGCCTGAAGGACGGCCCCTGCTACCGCTGCCTGTACCCCGAGCCCCCGCCCCCCGGCCTCGTGCCCAGCTGCGCGGACGCGGGCGTGCTCGGCGTGCTCCCGGGCGTCATCGGCACCATGCAGGCCGTGGAGGCCCTGAAGCTCATACTCGGCATCGGGCGCCCGCTCTCCGGCCGCCTGATGCTCTACGACGCCCTCGAGCAGAGCTGGCGCACGCTCAAGGTGAAGAAAAATCCCGCTTGCCCCATGTGCTCGGAAAATCCGACCATCAAGGCGCCGATCGATTACGAGGCCTTCTGCGGCCTCAAGGAGAAACCGACCGTGACCATTCCCGAGATCTCTGTCCAGGACCTCAAGGCGATGCTCGATAAAAAGGACAAGTTCGTGCTCCTCGACGTGCGCGAGCCCCATGAGTACGAGATCGCCAAGATCCCCGGCTCCACCCTCATCCCGCTGGGCAAGCTGCCCGAGCGCTTCGGCGAGCTCGACAAGGGCGCGAAGCTGATCGTGCACTGCAAGATGGGCGGCCGCTCGGCGAACGCCGTGCGGTTCCTGCGCGAGAAGGGCTACGACGCGACCAACGTCGCGGGCGGCATCAACGCCTGGTCGGAGTCCATCGACCCCTCCGTCCCGCAGTATTGAGATGAGCGGAGAGCTCTTCTCCACCATCGACCCCGAGTCCGCGCACCGCATACTCGAGTCCGGGGCCCCCGGCGCCCTCGTGGACGTGCGCGAGCCCGGCGAGGTCGACACGCTCCGCGTCGAGGGCGCGCTGAACCTCCCGCTCTCCCGCCTCAAGGAGCTGGCCGGCCGCCTCGACCCGAAGGTCCCCGTCTACCTCCTGTGCCGCTCCGGCTCGCGTGCCGCCTCGGCCGCGTCCCAGCTCAAGTCGCTCGGCCGCCGCGACGTCTTCGTCGTCGCCGGCGGCCTCAACGCCTGGATGTCCTCGGGCAAGCCGGTCGTGCGCGGCGAACGCAAAGTCTGGAGCCTGGAGCGGCAGATGCGCTTCGTCGCCGGCCTCCTGGCGTTCGGCGGCGCGGTCCTGGGCTTCACGGCCGGCCCCCGCTGGTTCTATCTCTCGGGCTTCGTCGGCCTGGGCCTGATGTTCGCCGGCGTGACCGACATCTGCACGATGGCGCTCATACTCGCCAAGATGCCGTGGAACAAGGGCTCCGGCGACTCCGGCGACTCCTGCGGACGCTGATGCCCGAGCTTCCCGAGGTCGAGACCGTCCGCCGCGTCCTGCAGGAGAGATACGCCGGAAAGATCATCACGGCCGTCGCGCTCGGAAAGCCGACGTTCTATCGCGCGCCGCCGTTGGCGGCGATCAAGATCCTCACCGGCGGTTCGATCTCGTCGTTCAAGCGCCGCGGGAAATACTTGATCGCCGTCATCAAGGATCGCGGCGAGGTGATCTTCCACCTCGGCATGTCCGGGCGCATCACCGTCGGCGGAGAGAGCCCGCACGTGCGCTTCCAGATGTGGATCGGCACGGAGGCCGTGCGCTTCCACGACTCGCGCCGCTTCGGCCGCGTCGGCTGTCTTCTTCCGGCCCTTGGACCCGAGCCGCTTGATGTGGAGTTCACCCCGGATTATCTCTGGAAGATCCTGCGCAAGCGCACGGCGCCGGTCAAGGCGCTGATCATGGACCAGAAGCTGATCGCCGGGCTCGGAAACATCTACGCGACCGAAGCCCTGCACGCGGCGAGGATCCGCCCCGGCCGCGCGGGCAAGTCGTTGAGCCGGGCGGAGTCGGACAAGCTCGCCGCCGCGTGCCGCGACATCCTCGTTCAGGGAGTGTCGGCGGGCGGCGCGACGCTCGACGACGAGGCGTTCCTCGACCCGCTCGGCCGCCCGGGACGCATGCAGATGGGCGTGATGGTCTACGGGCGCAAGACCTGCGGGACCTGCGGCGGGGCCGTCGTCGGCACGCGCAAGAGCATCGGCGGGCGCGCCAGCGCTTACTGCCCGTCCTGCCAACGCTAGGCGGTCAGGCCGAGAATCTAGCGGCGGCCGCGCAGCGCGTTGTTCAAGGTCGAGCGCGCCGCGACCGCACGGAGCGGAGCCGGGCGCCGCTTCTCGTAAAGGTACATCGCGGTCAGGATCGCGGCGGGCACGGCGGCCAGAAGGGTGAAGGTCATCGGGATTCTCCGGGAGAGCGAAGCGTCGACGGAGGATAGCCCCGGGAGCCGGTTCCGTCAAGACCCGAGATAGTCGGCCAGGTCGGAGCGGCGCAGCGCCTCGTGGAAGCGCTCGACGGTCGCCGCGGTCTCTCCGGCCTCCGGGATGCGGAGAGGCTCGGCCGGGCGCCAGCTGGGCTTGAAGCCGCGGCGGACCTCTTTGCGCCGGCGCCACGCGGACACCGCGGGCGGCACGATCATGAACAGGATCGGGAAGAGAAAAACGGCCGCCGCGAGAGGGACGATGAAGCCTTCCATGCTTTCAGCGTAAAACCGGGAGCCCCCTCCGTCAAGGGCCCTCAACGTCTGTTTCCGGAAACAGTATTGGGCGCGCCCCTTGACAAGAACGCGGCGCGGGGCTAGAATACTACTGTACTAGTTCACTAGTACACTTAAATATGATCCGCATCGACCCCCTGTCGCCGACGCCTCTCAACGAGCAGATCAAATCCGGCCTGCGCGGCCTCATCGCGCGCGGGGCGCTCAAGCCGGGCGAGCCCGCGCCCACCATCCGCCCGCTCGCCGAGTCGCTGAAGGTCAACCCGAACACGGTCGCCCGCGCCATCCGTGAACTCGTGCTCGAGGGCGTGCTCGAGACCAAGCGCGGCGAGGGCACCGTGGTCGCCGCCGGCGCCCCCCGCAAGGCGTCGGACGGCCTCTCCGGGATCCGCGACGGCCTGCGCGAGGCCCTGCGCCAGGCCCGGCGCGGCGGGCTCGACTGGGACGACATCACTTTGCTGGTGCGGCGCGCGGAGAAGGAGGACATATGAACGCCCTGAGCTTCCATGACGTCACGCGGACCCTCGGCGGCCGCCGCGTCCTCGACGGCGCGTCCGGCGCCGCGGAGCAGGGCAAGGTGATCGGCCTGCTCGGGCGCAACGGCGAGGGCAAGACGACGCTGTTCAAGGTCCTGCTCGACCTGCTCGCCGCGGACTCGGGCGAGGTCGAGGTGCTGGGGCTTCGCCCCGACGGCTCGGGGAGGATACGCCAGGCGGCGGGCTACATCCCGGGGCGGCCTTCGTTCCATCCCTTCATGAGCGTCGCCGAGGTCCTCGACCTGCGCGCGAGCCTGTTCCATCGATGGGACCCGGCGCGAGCCGTGAGCCTGTGCAAGCGGCTCGGCCTCGACGCCGCGACCCGGCTCGAGGGCGCCAGCAAGGGAACGCTCGGCAAGCTCGCCTGGGTGTGCGCCGCCGCGCACGACCCGAGCCTGTTCCTGCTCGACGAGCCGACCTCGGGCCTCGACGCGCTCGTGCGCGAGGAGGTGCTGTCCGGACTCGTCGCCGAGCTGGGCGAGGCGGGCAAGACCGTGCTCGTGACCAGCCACCGCATGGACGAGCTCGCCGGACTGCTCGACGAGGTCTGGGTGATGGCCGGCGGGAGGATCGTCGCGGTCCACGCGCTCGACGCCCTGCGCGCCGACGCCTGCGTGATCGGGGGAAGGCTTCGCTCCGCGGACGCGCCCCCCGCCGTGCCCGGGGCGATCCCGCTCGGCGGCGAGGGCCTGGTGCGCTCCTGGGCCGTCCTCGACCGCGCCTCGCGCGAGCGCCTCCTCGGCTGCGGCGCCTTGCTTTCGCCCACGGTCGAGCCCATGCCGCTCGACCGGGCGTTCTCGCATCTGTTGGCCTTGAAAGGAGGCGGACCCCGATGAGCTTCCCCATGATCCGGCTCGAGCTGCGCAAGAACCGCCTCGCCGCCGCGAGCGCCGCGGCGGCCTTCCTCGTCACCTTGCCGGTGTGCCGCCTCGTCTCGGCGACGACGGGCCTGGAGCTGAAGCTCAGCCTCGACGCGGCGCTGACCGCCTGGGTCCTCCTCGGCGTGCCACTGGCCGCCGCCCTCATCGGCGCGGCCTCCGGCGCTTCGGCGGCCTCGCGCGAGGCGAATGATTGCGAGGCGATCCTGCCCCTGTCACCCGGCCGGCGCGCGTTCTCCTCCCTCGCCGCCTCCGTCCTGCTCGCCGCGGCCTTCGCCGGCTTCGTCCTGGCGACGGGCGCCGTCCTGGGCATGCCGCCGGGCCGCGTCCTGTCCCCCGGGCGGAAGGCCTGGGGCGCGGCCTTCTGGTACGGGCTCGAGATCGCGCCGCTGCTGGCGATCGCCGCGCTCGACGTCCTCGCGGGAGCCTGGACGCTGTCGCGCCTGCTCGGCCACGGGACGGCCGGCGGCCTGCTCGCCCTCGCCGCGACGACGTTGACGGGCGCGGCCGTCGCCGTCTGCTTCGGGCTCCAGATCGAGCATCACGCCTGGGGCGCCTCCTGCCTGAGGACGGCTCTGGCGCTCGCCGCCGGGGGGGCGCTCGCCAAGCTCGGGGCCGGCGCCCTCGCGGCGAGCTGGGCCGAACGCCGCGCCGGCCCGCGCGTCCTGGCCTCCGCCCTGGTCCTGCTGCTCCTGCCCGGGCTCGCGATCTGGGGACGGGCGGGCATGGAGCTCAGGATGCTCGACGCCCGCGTCCTCCCCCTCGAAGCCGCCGCGGTCTATCGCTACCAGTCGTTCGACGGCCGCTATCCTCGCGGGAGCCGGGCACTCGCCGCGGCCGGAGAGGGCGCCGTGCTCAAGACCGTGCGCGGCGGGCTGTTGATCGCGGACGCCTCGGGCGTCCGCGCCCTCGTCCCCGAGCAGAACTCCGGCCTGTCCGAGCTGCTCCTCGAGCCGTACAAGGTCTGGCTCCACGGCGCCTGGCGCGACGAGAAAGGCGTCCTGTGGATCGAGCGCTACGTCAGCCCCAACACCGAGCTGTGGCGCGTCGAAGGCGGCAAGGCCGAGAGCCGTCGGATGACGGACCACGGCTCGCTCTCGATGATCGGCGGCGTTCCGCTGAAGCACCGCTACCCCGACGCCAAGCGCGTGCTCTTGGCCCCGGCCGCCGACTATTTCGTCCGCGGCGACAAGGCGGCCTGGTTCGAAGGCTACACGGGCTTCCTGTCCCATCGCCGGGGCGAAGCCTCGGTCGGACGCGTCGCTTGCGCGGGCAAATGCCTCGAGGCGGGCGGGAAACGGTGGACTTTGCCGGGCGTCGCGCTGGACCCGGACCCCGTGTATCCCGACGAGGCCGCCGGCCGCCGGGCGTACCTGGTCCCGGTGCGGACCGCCGAGGGCGAGCAGGTCGCGCTGTGCCGCGCGGACGGAACGGCCGCGATCGCCTGGCCCCTGCACGGCTCGACCTACCAAGGCCTGCCCGACGGGACTCTGTTCTCCTTCGGACCGGGCTCCACGCTGTGGGCCGTCGACTCCGGAGGCGAGCCCGCGCGGCCGCTCGCCTACGCGCGCCTCGCGCGGGAGCTCTCCATGCCCCGCTCCTCCCGCCCCGCGCTGATGCGCCGCGCGGAGGGCAAGGCCTGGCTCGTCTGGGGCGGGAAGCTCACGGTCCTCGACGCCGCCGGGCGCACGGTCCTGTCGCGTCCCTTGCGCGAAGACATCGAGGAGGCGGTCCCTCTCAAGGACGGCTTCCTGATCGCGACCGGGCGCTCCGCTTACTTCTCGGATTGGGAGGGGAACCTGCGCCGCGTGGAGAATCCGCGCTGAACCGTCCCCTGAAACGAGGCGAGCGGTTCCCCCCTCAGAGAGCCGCTCGCCGTCCGACGAACTCAGGATAACACGCCCGCCCGCGGACTCCAATGGAGGGAGGGCAAAGAGTTTATGAAGCGCGCATGACCCGCCGTCTTAACCCCGTGTTTCCTTGACGGATCGCGGTCCGCGGGTTATCCTTAGGGCAACGGATCGACCATGTCACCCACGCCCCTTTTCCTGAGCGCCGCGAGGATCGAAGCCCTCGCGGCTTTCCGTTCCCTGGAGCCCGACGCCGTCACCCTGCACCTCGCCGTGGACGGCGGCGGCCTGTATCCGTCGACCTTCCACCAGCTCGCCGCCGACGCCCGCCGCGACCCGCGCATGAAGCTGCTCGGCCGCGACATCGACCGCATCGAGACGTTCGTCAAATCGGAGTTCGTCCCGGGGCCGCACCGCCTGGCCGCGGTGTACTCCTGCGCCAAGCGGGGATTGTTCGAGACCTTCGCCCTGCCTCAGCCGTTCAAGAGCACCTTGAGCGCCGCGGAGACCCTCGATCTCCGCCCGCTCAACGCGCTCGCGGGCCAGTACAACCGCTTCATGACTTTGCTCCTCGGTCCGGCCAAGGCGCGCTTCGTCGAGCTGCACATGGGCCTGGCGTTCGAGCTCGAGGCGATGAGCGGCGATTTCGAGACGCTGGACGGTCTCGGGGCCGTGTCGCAGCACGCCGCCACCCTCGCCCGCGAGCGCCGGTTCGACCGGCTCATCCTGGGCGCCCCGGACGCGCTCGCGTCGTCGTTCCTCCCCCTTCTCGACGCCTCCCTGCAGAAGGACGTCATCCTCGAGCCGGTGCTGGGGCCGGAGCGGCCCGTCGAGGCCGTGCTCGAGCGCGTCCTCCACAACGAGCGCCAAGCCCGATCGGTGCGCGAGAGCGTGCTGGTGCACCGCCTGCTCGACGCCGCGCGCGTCGGAGGCGCCGTGATCGGCCTCGAGGCCGTGACGACGGCGATCCAGGAGGGCGCCGCGGCGCGGGTGCTCGTGCGCGACGGCTACGCGAAGATCGGCCGGGCCTGCCCCAAGTGCGGGCACCTGTCCGTCGCCAACCGCTCCTGCCCGTGGTGCTTCTGCGCGACCGACATGGTCCTCGACCTGGTCAGCGAGCTGGGCAACAAGGCGCTCGACGCGGGCTGCGAGCTGTTCCGCATCATGCACGACGCGCGCTTCGACGGCGTGTGCCGCATCGGCGCGGAGCTCAAGGTGGCGGTCAATAAGCCCGCCGCCCCGCCGACCGCGCGCGCGCTGCGCGGCCACTTCGCGATGAAGGACGGCAAGCCGTCCCCTCTGCGCCCGCGCTAGTCCACGGACAAGGCGTACAGCGCGAAGCTCGCCAGCCAATGCTCGCCCGCGTAGTCGCCGCTGGCGACGTGCGGCAGGGAGGCGTCCAGGTGCCGCCCCGCCGCCGCGAGGATGACGGTCCGGCGCGGATCCGCGGGCGGCAGGGCGGCCGCGACGCCCTTGAGGCACCAGGCGCGGCTCAGGTTCAGGCCGTCGAGATGGACGATCTTGGGGTCGGCGCGGTCCGTCACGATCGCCGGCGTCATCAGCGACCGGGGGCCGCCGCGGCCGAGCTCGGGAAGGAAGGCGGTCAGCCAGCGGGAGAACTCCTCCCGGGAAAGGACCCGGCGCATGAGGTCCGCCTCGAGCAGCGCCGGCGAGAAGAAGTCCTCGCCGCCCGGCTCCCACGCCGCGGGATAGTCCTTGTCGGCGGCGAAGTAGGCCTTCGCGCGCCCGACGAGCAGGGCCTCGAGCTCCTTGTCGCCCGCGGCGCGGGCGTAGTCGAGCGCGAAGGCCAGCCCGAACGCCGTGTTCGGATGCGTCCCGACGCGGATCGGGTAGGTGAGCTTGGGCAGGAAATCCTCGTACCGCGCGACGAAGGCGGCGGCGAGAGGCTCGAGGTTCGAGGACCAGCGCTTCGCGTCCGGGTCGTCCCACGAGCGCAACTCCTCCGCCAGCTTGAGCAGCCAGGCCCAGCCGTAGGTGCGCTCGAACGTCTTGCGGCCGGGCTGGGCGAGATAGGCGAGCTCCCCCCGGACCGCGGCCGAGGAGAGATGCGCGTCGAGCGCGGCGCGGAGCCTCGCCGCGTCGGGAAGCGCGGCCTCGGTCCTCAGGGCGCGGACCATGAGCCAGTGGCCGTGGACGCTCGAGTGCCAGTCGAAGCACCCGTAGAAGGACGGGTGGGCGTCGCGCGGACGGGCGAGGTCGTGCATTCCGGCCGCGACGTGATCCGCCTTGTTCGGGAACTCGGCGCCGGCGCATTTCAGGGCGAGGCCGGCCAGGCCGGCGGTCCGGGGCGAAGGCGAGGCCGGGGCGGGAACGGCGGCGAGCAGGGCGAGAAGACAGAGCGCGGTCATGGCGCCCATCTTATCACATCGTTCGTTCAGGCCGGCTCGCGCCCGTAGTAAGGAAGCCCGGCGAATTCCGCGGCGTTGGCGCCCGCGCGCGCTCCGTCCTCCACGTCGCGGGCCCAGTACAGGTCCAGGTCCCCCCCGTCGTGACGGCGCAGGCACACCACGTAGGAGCGGGTGACCGCGCCCAGCAGCAGGCGCCGGCGCTCGCGGCTGATCAGGATGACGGCGCGGAACTCCTCGAGATCCCACGTCGCGTTGCCGCCGGAGGAGTGCCCGCCGACGCCGAGGTAGCGCGCGACCATCCGGTGCTCCCGGTCGATGACGACCCGCGAGCGCCCGCGCAGGAACAGCCAGCCGGACGCCATGAAGGCGGCGCCCAACGTGAAGCGCACGCAGGGCACGAGGAGCGGGACGGGATTGCGGAAAGCGTACGCGGCGAGCGTCGAGCCGAGCGTGACGATCATCTCCACCGCGCCGAAGCAGGCCAGCGCCAGTCCGGCCACGGCCGCGGTCGTGTCTGGGTCCTGCCGGATCTCGAAGCGGGAACGGCTCGTCTTGATCATCGGTATGGGCGAGGACGTCGTTTTCCAGTGTAGCCCCGCCCCCGTCGAGCGTCAAGGCCCACGCGTCAAGAAAAGTTCACAAAGGTGCAACAGTTCGGCCATCGGCCGTCACGGGGGCGTCAAATATAATACGTGGCCTCGCTCACCCGGGAGACACCGACCATGAACCATTCCACGATCCCCCTCAACGGCCAAGACTCGATCGCCTCCGGCGACGCCGCGCTCATCGAGATACTCACCCTTCTCCAAGGCTTCAAGAAAGGCAAGCGAGACGCGCGGATGACGCTCAATAAATTCGGCGTCGCGGGCCGGGTCGCGGACGCGTTCAACGAGCTCCTCGACTCCCACGCGCAGCTCGACGAGGACATGCGGCGGCTGGGCGAGGTCCTGACCGCGATCAAGAAGGGCGACTTCTCGGCCCGCATGCCCGCCGACCGCTCGGGCTCCGCCCGCAGGGTCGCCGCCGACCTCAACGAGATCGCCGACCTCAACGAGCGCATGGCCGGAGAGTTCCGCCGCATCTCCATCGTCGTCGGAAAAGAAGGGAAGATCACCCAGCGCGCCTCCATCGGCGAGGTCAGCGGGTCCTGGAAGACCAAGGTGGCGTCGATCAACTCCCTGATCGGCGACCTCGTGCAGCCCACGAACGAGGTCGCGCGCGTCATCGGCGCCGTCGCGCGCGGCGACCTGTCGCAGACTATGGCCCTCGAGGTCGACGGCCGCCCCGTCAAGGGCGAGTTCCTGCGCATCGCGAAGGTCGTCAACACGATGGTCGACCAGCTCGGCTCCTTCGCCTCCGAGGTCACCCGCGTCGCCCGCGAGGTCGGCACCGAAGGCAAGCTCGGCGGACAGGCGCACGTCAAAGGCGTCGCCGGCACCTGGAAGAATCTGACGGACAACGTCAACTCGATGGCCGCCAACCTCACGAGCCAGGTCCGCAACATCGCCGACGTCACGACCGCCGTCGCCAAGGGTGACCTGTCGAAGAAGATCACCGTCGACGTGAAGGGCGAGATCCTCGAGCTCAAGAACACGATCAACACCATGGTCGACCAGCTCGGCTCCTTCGCCTCCGAGGTGACCCGCGTCGCCCGCGAGGTCGGCACCGAAGGCAAGCTCGGCGGCCAGGCCGACGTGCAGGGCGTGGCGGGCACCTGGCGCGACCTCACCGACTCGGTGAACTCGATGGCCGGCAACCTTACCGCGCAGGTGAGGAACATCGCCGACGTGACGAAGGCGGTGGCGGCGGGCGACCTCTCGAAGAAGATCACGGTGGACGTGAAGGGCGAGATCCTGGAGCTGAAGAACACCATCAACACGATGGTGGACCAGCTTTCCTCCTTCGCTTCCGAGGTGACTCGGGTAGCGCGGGAGGTAGGAACCGAGGGGCGCCTCGGCGGGCAGGCCGAGGTGCGCGGC
>JACPFR010000058.1 GCA_016182905.1 Elusimicrobiota bacterium | reverse complement strand
GGCCGCCGTCCCGGCGGGCCCTCGAGCCGGCCCCTCGCCCGCGGCGGCGCGCGCTCTCGCCGCGCCCGGGCTCCGCCCGGCGCCGGCCGCCGCTCCGCGGGAGAAAGCGGCCCCCGAGGCCGGCGTCGCCGGACGGGTCGCGGTCCTCTCCGAGTCCTCGGCCCAGGCTCTTGAGCGGGTCTCCTCGGCCGCGTCCTCCCGCGCCGACCTCAAGCGCTCGGGAGAGGAACTCGAGGGCATACTCAGCGGCGAACCGCTCCGGCGCCCCGCGGCCGGGGACGGCGCGGTCCTCGCGCCGGAGTCCTCTTCCGCCGGGCCGGGGCTGCGCCCCGCCGCGGACCCCGCGGGCCGGCCGGCGGCGCCGGCGGCGGAGCCCGCCGCGCCGATGCCGGACATACCGGCCGAGGCGCGCAGCGGCTTCCGCCTTTACGCCGCCGGCATCTCCGCCGTCAAGGCGGGCATCGAGGCCCTCAACCTCGTCGTGCCGACTTTCCTCCTGACCCAGTTCGGCGCGGCCAGCATCGTCGGCGCGCTCTTCCTGTCGGCGCAGCTCGCCGGCCTCGTGGCCGGCTGGCTCGCGGGCCCGCTCGTGGACCGCTTCAGCCCCGCGAAGGTCCTGGCCGGGACCGCGGTCCTGCAGATCGCGGCCATCGGGTCCATCCCGCTCGCCTTCGCCTTCGGCGCCACGCTCGGCCTGCCGGTGATCTTCGCCCTCTTCACCGTCAACGGCTTCCTCGGCGGCGCGTTCGACATCGCCCGGCGCGCGGCCCTGCCCCGGATCCTCGGCCGCGACGAGCGGGTGCTCAACGCGCACAACGCGAAGATCTACGTCACGCGCGAGCTCGCCGCAATGGCCGGCATATTCGGGACCGGCTTCCTGCTCGAGAAGCTGGGCTACCTCGCGACCCTCGGCATCCATCCCGCCGCCTACGTCGTCGCCGCGCTGCTCTTCGCGCGCCTGGCCTTCCGCCGCGGAGAAGCCGCTCCGCCCGCCGCGAAGGAAAAGCCCTCCGGTCCGTCCCGGAAGGCCGGCGTCCTCGAGGCGCTCAAGGGCCTCACGCGCGGGGCGCGCTTGGTCTGGTCGGACCCGGAGCTGCGGCGCGCGGCCCTCTTGAACGTGCCGGTCATCACTTTGCACAACCTGTTCCATCAGATGCTGGCGGTCGTGTACGCGGCGAAGGTCCTCGGCTCGCCCGCGTCCGCGGCGATCCTGCTCGGAGCGTGGAACCTCGGGGAGTTCGCCGCGGCCCTGCTCCTTCGCCGTCAGGCCGCGCGCCGGAGCGAGGACGCCAAGCTCGGGCCCGCCTGGCTGCGCTACGCCGCGGGCGCCGTGCTCGGCTCGTGGCTGCTGTGGCTCTTCCCGAGCGTCTGGGTCGCCGCCCCCGTCGTCTTCCTGATGGCGATGGCCATGCTCGGCAACGAGCTCGGCCTGGCGTCCTACTTCCAGTCCGCGGCCTCCAAGGAGGACGTGGGGGCGGTCACCGGCTTCGTCTACTCGTTGGCGACCACCGTGGGCATGGTCGCCCTGCTCGCGATGGGCTGGGTCTTCGACGGCTTCGGCGGGGCCGCGGGCATCCTCGTCCTCGCGCTCGCCTTGAGCGCCGCGTCCGTCTTCTTCTGGCTGTCCTCCCGCCGCCGCTAGACCTCGATCCGGGGCAGCTTCACGATCGTCAGCCAGAACTCGTCGATCACCTTGATGATGCGCTGGAACTGCACGAAGTCGACGGGCTTGGTGATGTAGCAGTTCGCGCCGAGGTCGTAGCACTTGAGGATGTCCGTGTCGGCCGCGGACGTCGTGAGCACGACCACGGGGATCTTCTTGAGGACCGGGTCGGCCTTGAGCTCCTTGAGCACCTCCCGTCCGCTCACGCGCGGAAGGTTCAGGTCGAGGAGGACCAGGTCCGGGACCGGCGCGTTCTCGAACGGAGGCTGCCTCCGCAGGCGCTTGAGGGCGTCCTCGCCGTCCGGCGCCACGGCCATGCTGACGATCACCTTGGAGTCCTTGAGGGCCTCCTTGGTGAGCAGCACGTCGTCCTCGTCGTCCTCCACCAGCAGGACTTCCAGGGGCTTATTCATGTCTTACCTCCTTCTTATGCGGCGGGTTCGCGGCGCCGAGCGTGAAAAAGAAGATCGAGCCCTTCCCGGGCTCCGACTCGACCCAGATGCGCCCGCCGTGGCGCTCGACGACCTTGCGCGCGATGGCCAGGCCGATGCCCGTGCCGGGATAGGCCGCGGACGAGTGCAGGCGGCGGAACATCTTGAAGATCTCCCCGGCGTACTTCTTCTCGATGCCGATCCCGTTGTCGGCGACGGCGAAGACCCACTCGTCCCCGGCCCGCCGCGCCGAGACCCGGACCACGGGCGGCTTGTCGCCGCGGAACTTGAGCGCGTTCGCGATCAGGTTCTGAAAGAGGCGCGCCAGCTGGTCGGGGTCCCCGGTCACCGCCGGCAAGGTCTCGACGACGACCTCGCCTCCGGCCTCCTTGCGCTGCGCGTCGAGGTCGGCGAGGACGGCGCGCAGCAGCGCGTCGATGTCCGCGCGCACGGGGGCGAGCTCCCGCGAGCCCGCGCGGGAGTAGGCGAGCAGGTCCTGGATGAGGCTCTGCATGCGGTCCGTGCTCCCCGTGATGCGGCCGATGAAGTCGTCCGCCTCCGGGTCGAGCTTCCCCTTATAGCGCCTCGCGAGGAGCTGGGCGAAGCCCGTGATGCGGCGCAGCGGGGCCTGCAGGTCGTGCGAGGCGATGTAGGCGAACTCCTCGAGCTCGCGGTTGGAGCGGCTGAGATCCTCGGCCCGCGCGGCCTCGCGCGCGAGCGCGTGCATGCCGGCCGTCAGCCGGCGGATGATGAACATGCCGCTGAGCAGGATCCCCGCCGCGAACAGCCCGTTGAGCCCGAGGAAGACGACGACCTGCCACGCCAGCGCCCCGCGGAAGTCGCTCGTGTCCATGAGGACCTCGACGCGGCCGACGGGAGCGTCGGCGGGGCGCGCGCCGGGAACGGCGACGGGCGCGACCGTCGCGATGAGGCCGCGGACCGGCGCCCCGGCGCGGTCGTAGCGCGCCCATTCGACGCCGCGCTCGTCGAGGATCCTCAAGGAGGCGAGAGCGGTCTGGCCCTCGTAGTACGAGGCGACTCGGGCGAGCTCGTCCTTGTCCTCCAGGCTCAAGGGCACGTAGGCGGCGCGGGCGGCGGCCGAGGCGATGACCTCGCCGCGCTGCGCGCGCGAGGCCTCGAGCAGGCCGCGCATGCGCAGCGCGGAGAGCGCGGTGGAGCCTCCGCCCAGGAGGACGGTGAGCAAGGAGAACGCGAGCATGAGCCGGCGCGCGAAGGCCTCCCAGCGGAGCGCCTCGCCGGTGGTCGGGGCGCTCATCGCGGCGCCTCCGGGACGGCGACGCCCCAGCGCCGCGCGAGGACCTTGTTGAAGACGAGCCGCCCGCCGGGGACCTCGGCCGGCGAGGCGTCCGGCGCGGCTCCGGCGGCCGCCGCGTTCGCCACGCCTACGGCGTGGCGGACGAGGGCCGCGGGGTCGCTCTCGGCGCCGAGGAAGGCGCCGCGCGCGACGCTCCCGGCGCCGGGAGCGATGAGCGGGATCCTCTTGGCCAAGGTGCGCTTGACGAGGTACTCGAAGGCGGCGCCCTCGGTGAGGGCGGGCGCGCCCAGGATCCACACCGCCTGGGCGGTCGGCAGGGCGGCGGGCAGGGCCGCGGGCAGGTCGCGGAGCCTCTCGACGCGGACGGCGGCGAGCTCGACGCCGGACTGCCGCGCGCGCGCGCGCAGGCTTCCGAAGACCTTCTCGTAGCCCGCCATGTGCACGACCGCGACGCGGCGCCAGCCGGCGGAGCGGGCGAAGGCGATGACCTGTCCCGCGTCGTAGGGCGTGACGCAGTGGACGGAGACGCCGTCGACCTCGCGGTTGATCCAGCCGCAGGCCCCGTCGCCCGCGACGGCGGCGACGACGCGGTCCGAGGCCTGCAGGGCCGCGAGGAAGCGGCCCTTGTCGATGGGGTCGGCGAGCTCGACGCGGTCGAAGTCCAGCACGCTCACGTCCTTCGCGGCGTGCGCGGCCGCGGCGGCCGCCTGCTTGCCGCCGGCGACGACCAGAGCGACCTTGGCCGCGGCGGCGGGGGGCGCCAGCGCCAGGAAGACCGCGGCCGTCAAGCCCGGGGCTCGCCTCATCGCGGCCTCAGAAGGTGATCACGACGGCGGCCTGGATGAGCCGGCCGTCCAGTATGATGGATTTCGTCGTGGTCGGGACCGAGTAAAAGAGGTAGAGCGCCTCTCCCTTGACCGAGACGTTGTCGTTGACCGCCATGTTCGCGCCGCCCGAGTACGAGCGCAGCACCTCTCGGCCGGGGCCTCCGCCGGAGCGGGCGGTGTGGTAGTCCTCGAAATGCCCCCAGCCGACGACCTTGCGCTCGCCGACGGTGAAGAGCGGGTGCGAGGCGGTCACGAAGGCGCCGTGCGTGGACCAAGCCGTCGAGTGCAGCGACTGGGCCATGCCCTCGTCGCCGGTGGCGTGCAGGTGCAGGTACTCGGCGAGGAGGTCGAACTCTCCGGGCGTCCAGTGGGCGTGCGCGCCCGCCATCTGCAGGACGCGGCGGTTCTGCTGGTCCCACGCCCCGCGGTAGTAGGACGCGCCGACCTCTCCGTCTCCGGCGCGCGAGAAGGCGAGCTGGCCGCCGAAGGCGACGTCCTTGTTGTTGTTCCCGGCGCCGAGGTTGCCGCTGAGCGCGAGGCCGCCGGGCAAGGAAGGGTTGCGCAGAGCGCCGGTGCTGCCGGCCACGCTGCCGTAGCCGTTGACCGCGTAGGCGCGCGCGTCCAGGCCCCAGCCGCTCTCCAGCTCGAAGCGCCGCGTCAGCACCGCGCCGGCGTCGGCGATGGGCAGTCCGAGGATGCCGCTGACGAAGATCGGGGCCGAGATCTCGACGCGCTGGAAGGGATAGAAGCGGCGGCTGTTGTAGTAGTTGAAGGGCAGGTTCACCCGTCCCGCCTGCAGGCGCGCGTCGCCCCAGGGCAGGGCCGCGTCGAGATAGGCGTATTGGATGCGCGTCTGAGCGACCGTGTTCCCGACGTTCCGGAAGGTGAGGTCCATGAGGAAATCGACGTCCTCGCCGACCTTCGTCGTCGCGAACAGGCCGACGGCGTCGAGGCGGAAGCCCCGCGCGATCAGGTTCCCCTCGGGGGTCGTTGCGAGCACCGCCGCGGGGCCTCGGACTTGGAGCTGGGTGTCCGCCGGCATCAGCAGGCTGCCGTAGCCCGTGAAGGCGACCTTGGCCGCGGCCGCGGGGGCGAGGAGCGCGGCCGCGGCGGCGGCGGCCGTGAGTCGGAGGAGGAGGCGCCTCATGTTCTCCTTAGCGTAAGCTCACGCCGGCATGGCCGCCATGCGGCCGTTGTCAGCGTTGTCAGCGGCGGAGCGGCGGGCGGTGTGCTAGAATCCGCCCATGGCCAAGAAGTTCTTCGTCGGCGTGGACGTCGGCGGCACCAAGATCGCGGCGGGGCTGGTGACGCCCCGGGGCGAGATCCTCGGCTGGGAGAAGGCGTCCACGCCGCGCGCGAGGAGCGCCGGCGAGGTGATGAAGGTCATCGTCCGCGCGGTGCGCGACGTGATCTCCGACGCGGGCCTCAAGCCCCGCCGCCTGCGCGGCATCGGCATCGGCGTGCCCGGCCTGGTGGACTCCTCGAGCGGCAAGGTCCTCGTCGCGCCGAACCTCCCCATCGCGGGCCATCCGATCGCGGCGGAGCTGGAGCGGCGCTTCGGCGTGCCCGTGGCCCTCGGCAACGACGTGAACCTGGGCGTGCTCGGCGAGGCCTGGCGCGGCTCCGGCCGGGGCGTGGAGGATCTCGTCGGGATCTTCCCGGGCACCGGCGTCGGCGGCGGCGTGATCTCCGGCGGCCGCCTCATGCTGGGCGCCAACGGCGCGGCGGGCGAGCTGGGCCACATCGTGCTGGACCCGAAGGGCCCCAAGTGCGGCTGCGGCGCGCGCGGCTGCCTGGAGGCCTACGCGAGCCGCACCGCGATGGAGCGCGACATCCGCGCCGGCGTCAAGGCGGGGGAGAAGACCGACGTCGTCGCGCTCAACGGCGGCTCGCTCGATCAGATCAAGAGCAAGGTCCTCGCGCGCGCGCTGCGCCACCGCGACCCGCTCGTGACGCGCGTCCTCCGCGCGGCCGCCGAGCGTCTCGGCGACGGCTGCGTGAGCGTCCGCCACTGCTTCGACCCCGCGCTCATCGTCCTGGGCGGCGGCGTGATCGAGGCCTGCGGCGACTTCATCCTGCCCATCGTCAAGCGCCGCCTCGCCGCCGACCCGTTGTTCAGGAAGATCGGCGCCTGCAAGGTGACCCGCTCCCGCCTCGGCGACGACGCCGTGGTGCTCGGCGCCGTCGCGCTCGCGCGCGGGCGCTGACGCTCAGGGCGCGGAGATCTCCCGGACGCTCATCTTCTTGTACAGCAGCCCGTTCGTGCCGACGTTGTCGCTGCGGAAATACACCGCGATGTTGGGGCGGCCGGTCTCGGAGCCGGGGCGCGCGTCGCTGTTGGTCAGGCGCAGCGCGGGGTCGATGCCCGACTTGCAGGGCGTGCCTCCGACCCCGAAGTTCTGGCCGTTGTCCTCGAGCTCGTTGACCTTGACCCAGGTCCCGCCGTTGGCGCCGTCGGTCAGGTCCATGTAGTTCTCGAGCTTGACGTTGCCGTTGGGCAGGTCGTACACCACCAGCTTGTAGCCGATCCAGGTCCGGTACGGGAGCGTCGACCACATCGCCTTGTTCTTGGTCGGCGACGAGGCGGGATGCTTCGTCTCCTTCTCGAAGTCGATGTGCCCGTCGTACCGGAAGCGGGCGCCGTTGCCGCGGCTGTCGCAGCCGTTGACCGTCTCGGAGGCCCCGTAGGCGCTGTGGTTCGTGCGCGTGTGATGGACGATGCCGCCGTACGCGGTGCCGCTGTCGGCGACGCGGTACGCGTACACCGTCGACTCCACGTTGCGCCAGCTCGACGTCAGCTGCGGGTCGTGGATGTACATGCGCGGGACCGAGCCCGACATCGCGAACACGCCTTTCCCGTCGGCGCTGTAGGTGGCGTTGCCCCGGCCGCGGAACCAGGGGTCGTACGGGTCGGCCTGCCCCGAGGAGAACGTGCGCGCCTTGCCGTTGTCCCACGTCGAGACCCAATCCTTCCCGCCGGAGGCCGACGCGTAGAGCTTCTTGATCCCGAACCGGTCCGCGGCGAGGTTCGCCGGCGGCGGGTTGTTGACCGTCACGGAGATCGAGGCGGTCCCCCGGTTGCCCGCCGCGTCCCGGGCCGTCGCGCTCAGCGTGCGCGTCCCGTTGGCCGACGCGGCGCTGTTCCACGCCAGCGTATAAGGCGGCTGGAGGAGCTCGGCCCCCAGGTTGGCGCCGTCGACCTTGAACTGCACGCCGGCCACCCCGATGTTGTCCGAGGCCGACGCCGAGAGCGCGACCGTGCCGGCGACCGTGGCGCCGGCCGCCGGAGCGGTGAAGGCCGCCGTCGGCGGGGTCGTGTCGAGGACCGGCGCCGGGGCGCCGGCGACCGAGAACGAGCAGACCTGCTGCGAGCCGGAGCTGGCGGAGGACCCCCAGTGGTCGAGACCCAGGACGAAGGCCTGCTCGGTGCGGAAGGCGTGGTCCCGCCCGATGAGGAGCTCGGACGCTCCGGGAGGGGTCACGTACGCCGAGTAGCGGCGCGCGACGGGATCCACGGCGAGACGGAAGTGATACTTCATCCCCGCCGAGTACGCGATCGGAGCCGCCGCGGCGTAGACGGAGCCGGCGCGCGCGTCGATGTAGCCCGCGTTGTTGAAGCGGACCGCGGCGGCGAGCTTGGAGTAGTCCGCGGCCGTGCCGAGGGAGAGGCCGGTCACGCCGTCCATCTTCGCGGCGCCCGGGACGGCGTCGAAGCTCGCGACGAAGGCCGCGCTCTGCGCCGGGAAAGCGGCTCCCTTCCACGCCGCGCCGACGGCGACGCACGACGACGGCGGCGGAGCGGCGTTGTTGACGGCGACGGTCACCGCCGGGCTGGTCCCTTTGTTGCCCGCCGCGTCCCGCGCGATCGCCGTGAGGACGTGGGGCGCGTTGGAGACCGCGCCGGTGTTCCAGGCCGCCGCGTAGGGCGCCCGCGTCGCCTCGGCGCCGACGTTGGCCCCGTCCGCCTGGAACTGCACGCCCGCCACGCCGACGTTGTCGGAGGCCGAGGCCGAGAGGGTGACGGCGCCGGAGACCGTGGATCCCGCGGCGGGCGCCGTGATCGCCGCCGTGGGCGGGGCCGTGTCGCCGCCGCCGAGCGCGAAGGCGCAGGCCTGGTGGCTGCCCGAGGTGGCGGTCAGCGCCCAGTTGTCGAGGACGGCGACGCCGGCCTGCTCCGTCCGGAAGGCGAAGTTCGTCGCCAGGGAGCGCTCCGAGCCTCCGGGAGGCGTGACCCACACGGAGTAGCGCTTGGCGGCCATGTCCACGGCGAGGCGGAACCCGTAGACGGCGCCGGCCGTGTAAGGGATCGACGCGTCGGCCGCGTACGTTCCGCCGCTGCGCGCGTCGAGGTAGCCGGCGTTGTTGAAGCGCACGGCGACGGCGAGGCTCGAGAAGCCCGTCGCGGCGCCCCGCGACAGGCCGGTCACGCCGTCGATCTTGGCCGCGGACGGCGCGGCCGTGAAGCGCGCGGTGAACGACCCGGCCTGCGAGGCGAACGCGTTGTTCTTGAAGGCGGTCGAGGCCGTCACGCACTGCGCGCTCGCGCGGGGAGCGGCCAGCGCCGCGGTCGCGGCCAGCAGAAAAGCCGTCAACGGCTTCATCGGGGATCTCATGGTCCACCTCCGTCGCTTAAGTGTAGGATGGAGGGACTCTCTCGGACCATGGCGCCGATGTAAGGAAAAAAAGACGGGGCCGGCCTTTCGGCCGGCCCCCTTGGGGGCGGAATCCAACCGGGCAAAAAATATGCCCCCAAGGGGAATCGAACCCCTGTTTCAGCCTTGAAAGGGCCGCGTCCTAACCGTTAGACGATGGAGGCGAAAAACGAAAACGTGAGCCGGGTGGGAATCGAACCCACGACCCCATGCTTAAAAGGCACATGCTCTACCCCTGAGCTACCGGCTCGGTAGAAGGATCATTATACCTAAAGGGCGCGGTCAAAGGGGAGCGTGGACGTACAGGCTCCTCCCGGCTCGAGGGCCGGCCGCGTCGGGCGGGGTCATCAGGAAGCGCGCGCGGCGCGCGTGCTCGGCGGCCTGGCGCTCGGCGTTGTAGACGCTCGAGAACTTGAACAGCATGCGCACGAAGTTCGTCTGCCCGCGCGACAGGCACTCGGCCGCGGTGAACGCCGCGCCCTTGAGCGTCCGCCACCCGAGATGCTTGCGGTTCAGCACCGCCTGAGTCGCCACCAGCTCCGCGTAGAACTTCTCCAGCGGCAGGCGCGTCGGCAGCACCGCGTGCTGCACGTCGAAGAGCAGGTAGTCGAGCGTCGTGAGGCGACGGCGCTCGGTCAGCCAGGTCTCGGTGCCCGGGTACGGCGTGTTCACCGTCAGGTGCACGATCTCCGGCACCGAGGCCGCCCACTCGCGCACGATCGCGAAGCGGCGCTCGTCCCAGTCGGGGTCGGCGATCACGTTGACCGCGACGCGCACGTCGAGCGACCGCGCGAACTCCAGCGCCTCCTCGTTCATGCCGAGGCTCACGCGCTTGCGGTGCGCCCTGAGCCCCTCCTCGTCGATCGCCTCGAGCCCGATGAACATGTAGCGCAGGCCGAGTTTGCGCCAATACCGGAAGACCTCCTTGTTGCGCAGCAGGACGTCGGCGCGCGTCTCGAGGTAGTACTGCTTATGGACGCCGAGCCGCTCGACCTCCTTGCCCACGGCCATGCCGTGCTCCGGGTGCACGAAGGCGACGTCGTCGACGATGAACACGCCGGGCTCGCGCACCGACGCGATGTCGGCCGCCGCGCGCGCCGGGGAGATCGTGCGGTAGCTGCGGCCGTAGAAGGTCCACGCGCTGCAGAACGCGCAGTCCCACGGGCAGCCGCGCGCGAGCTCGACCGACGCGCACGGGTCGAGCGAGCCGATGAAGTAGCGCGACCGCCGGCGCGTGAGGTCGCGGGCGGGCGACAGCGCGTCGAGGTCGTCGACGAACTTCGGCGGAGGCCCGACGCCCGAGGCGGAGACCGCTCCCGGCACCGTGTCGAGCGCGCGCTTGCCGGCCGCGGCCTCGAGCACGAGCGGCACGGAGCCCTCGCCCTCGCCGCGCACGACGCAGTCGAGCGCGCCGTCCGCGTGCGCGAGGAGCTCGCGCGCGGTGAACGACGCGCTGTGGCCGCCGGCGAAGACGAAGCAGGAGGGCAGGAGCGCGCGGATCCTCGCGGCCAGCTCGAGCACCTCGGGGACGTTCGCGAGGTAGTTCAGGCTGAAGCCCACCGCCTCGGGCTCCCACAGGACGAGCTCGCGCTCGAGCGCGGCGTGGTCGAACACCTGGAGGTCGATCAGGCGGACCTCGTGGCCCGCGCGGCGCGCCGCCTCGGCCACGAGCTCGATGCCCAGCGGCTCGAGCCGGAGGTAGATCTCGGAATGCATCAGGCAGCTGGGGTGGATGAAGAGCGCTCTCATGCGCTCAAGGTAGCAATCCGCTGCGACGCGCCCGAGACGGGCGCGTCACGCTTTCAAGAACGCGTCAGTCCTTGTCTTCGCGCCGGCCGAGCTGGTCGAGGGTGCGGCGCCAGACCTTGTAGAGGTCGGTGGCCTTGCGCCGTCCGGGGGGGAGCATCTGGTCGAGCGTCTGCCACCAGAAGCCGCCGCACAGCGAGCGTGGCATCGCGCAGGAGGCGGTCGTGTAGAGGATGGCGATGTCCTTGCGCGCGCCGTCGGCGTCGTCGGGGGCGAGCCACCAGTAGCCCTTGAGCTCCTCCTTCTCGACGTAGCCGAGGCTGGAGACCATCAGCTTCTGCCGCGGCAGCGCCTCGCCCGTCGCGTCGAAGGCGCGCTCGAAGCCCATGCCGAGGGGGTTCTCCTCGGGCTGGATGCTGAGCCCGACGACGTCGAGGTTGCGCCCGAAGCCGCGCTTGACCTGCGTCGGGATCCAGCCCGACAGAGCGTGCTCCTGATCGGGCGCGGTCTCCTCCCACGCGTAGAGCGTCGCGACGGTCTCGAGCTCGGGATCGAGCTCCTTGACCTTGTTGACGCCCGCGGTGTACGTGCGGTAGACCTGCTCCGGGGTGAAGGGCGCCGAGGCGCCCCCGATCCAGTCGCCGTTGAGCTCGGTGCCGACCTCCCAGCTCGGGATCTTGCCGCGGTAGTGGAGCACCAGGTTCTTCGTGCGCTCGGCGTACAGCTCGGGCGTCAGGGTCTTGGGCCACTGCGTCGCGTCGAGCACGCAGCCCATGACCTTGACCTTGTTCTTCGCCAGCTCCTCGACGACGCCGTCGTACTCGTTGAACGAGCGCAGCGACGAATAAAGGAAGTCGGCGGGGTTCGCGCGGAACACGAGGCGCACCCAGTCCGCGCCGGAGCGGCGCACGGCCTCGGCGATCCAGTCCAGGTCGTCGAGGCGCTTGAGCAGGTTCTCGTCGAGCGTCAGGCCGAAGCGCAGTCCCGGCGCGCGGCGCTCGTCGAGCGCGTGCTGAAGGCCGTGCTCGAAGAGCATCTTCTCCCACGCGAGCGCGGTCGCCTGCAGAGCCTTGTGGTACGCCTTGACGCGCGCGGGCGTCTCTTTCTGGCGCGCGGCCTCGGCCATCGCGTCCTTCGCGTCCTCGGCGAGCTGCTTGGCCTTCTTACCGGGCTTGTAGAGGGGCTGCCAGTCGCTGAGGCGGCGCTTCCAGGAGTCCTTGAAGCGCGCGTACTGCGTGACGGCGATCTCCTCGTCGAGGAACACGAGCTCGCCGTCGCCGAAGCCCGCGCCGCCCTTGTCGGCGCCGACCGCGTTGTAGCCGTCCTCGTCGACGGGCCAGACGAGCTCGAGGGAGGCGCGCTCGGCCTTGTCCCAGCTGCCGATCACGAGCTTGCCCTGCTGCGACAGCTTCACGCGCTGCCGCGGGGTCTTGCCGTCGGACGAGACGGCCCAGAGGGGGAGCCTCTCGAGGTCCGGGGTCTTCTCGTCGGCGCGCGACAGCCGCCGGGCCAGGCCCTCGGCGTCGAGGGCGTCGCCCTTCGCGTCGAACGCGAACAGCTTGACCGAGGCGGCGCTCGCGGGCGCGGCGAGCAGCGCGGCGAGGAGCAGGGCCCCCGTCACAGGCCCCGCCGCCGCCAGGCGTGCTTGATGTCCAGCCAATGGCCCGGGGCGAAGTAGAGGAGATAGGCGGACAGCCCGGCGAGCAGCCGCACGCGGGAGCCGACGTCGCCGCCGAGGAGCTGGATCGCGGTCAGCGCGGCGGCGACCGCGGCGATCCAGCGGAGCTTGACCGGGAGGACGAACATCACGAGGACCTCGCGGTCCGGAGCGAGGCGCGCGAAGGCGAGGAAGTTCGCCAGATGGACGGGCCCGTTGTCCCCGGGGGCGCCGGTCAGCAGCGCCGCGGCCGTCGACATGACCACGCCGATCGCGAGGAAGACGGTGAGCTTGAACTCGCCCCACGCCGCCTCCAGCGCGCTGAGCACCGCGAAGATCATCGCGAGCCAGAGCAGCATCCAGAGCAGGCTCGAGCGCGGGGGGACGATCAGGAAGGTGAGCGCGCGCCAGACCTGGCCGCGGAGCAGCGCCTCCGGGTCGAGCGCCAGCGCGCCGACGAACTCGGGCTTGGAGGCCGCGAACAGCGCGGACGCGGCCGTCATCGCGGTCAGGAGTCCGGGAAGCCCCGGAACGGCCAGAAAACCGAGACGGCGTTCGAGACGATCGACCCAGGCTCCGTCCATGGCGGCCAGAATAGCATAACCGCGTTACGCATTAATAACGGCCGCGAACGGGAAAAAGAATGAACCACCAAGACACAAAGAAAACGGAGAGAAAGTCAACGGCGAACGATTTTTGCCGTTAACTCTTCATCCGTTGCCGTTCTTCGTGACTTCGTGTCTTCGTGGTTCAGCCGTCGTGGTCTTAAAATGGTAAAAAGAGCCATGGACTGGATCGGGGAGCTCGAGCGCGCGGGGTTGTCGCCGCTGCGCGACGAGCCGCTGTCCCGCCGCACCAGCTTCAAGATCGGCGGCCCGGCCGACGCGTTCGTGACCGCGAAGACCCGCGAGCAGGCGTTCGCGTCCCTGCGCGTCGCGAGGGCCGCTGGCGTCCCGGTGTTCTTCCTCGGCTGGGGCTCGAACCTGCTCGTGCGCGACGGCGGCATCCGCGGGCTGGTGCTGGCTCTCGGCGGCGACTTCGAGCGCGTCGAGTTCCCGGGCCCCGGCCTCGTGCGCGCCGGCGCGGCCGTCCGCGTGCCGCAGCTGGTCGTGAGCTGCGCGGAGAACGGCCTGTCCGGGCTCGAGCCGATCGTGGGCGTGCCCGGCTGCGTGGGCGGGGCGCTCGTGATGAACGCCGGCACGCGCGAGGGGGAGATCGGGCCCTTCGTGGAGGAGGTCGAAACGCTCGACGCCGCGGGCCGCCCGGCCGTGATCCCCCGGTCCGGCCTGGTCTTCGATTATCGTTCTAGTAATCTAGGAAAATCGCTCGTTTTATCGGCCCTGCTCCGGTTGAAGCGCGGGGTCAAAGCTGATATAATGGCCGTCGTCGCCCGTCAGCAGCAGAAGCGTTTGCAGACCCAGCCCATCCATACCTTTAATGTTGGCTCCACTTTTAAAAATCCACCCGGTCTTTTCGCCGCGCAGATGATCGAGCGATCCGGCCTCAAGGGCCATGCCGTCGGCGGCGCCCGCGTCTCCCCGATGCACGCCAACTTCATCGAGAACTTCGCCGGGGCCAAGGCCTCCGATGTCCTCGCTCTCGTCGACCTCATCTCGGAGCGGGTCCGCGCGGAAAGCGGCGTGAAGCTCGAGCTCGAGATGAGGGTCGTCGGTGAATAACTTCCCGGCCCGCCGCCGCTACCGCGTCGTCGCCCGGCCGAAGGACAAAGCCCGCCGCGTCCGCGCCGCCGCCGCGTTCTTCGCCGTCGCGGCCCTCGGCGGCGTCGCCTTCGTCACGGTCCGCAAGCTCGCGGCCGACCTCCGCCTTCCGTCCGCCGCCGCCGCGGCCGTCGACGACGCCGCGCTCGTCGAGGGCCCCGAGCCTCTGCGCTCGCTGGCGCAGGCCGCGGCCGACGCGCAGCCCGGCACCGCCGGCGACAAGGCCGAGGCGCTCAAGGCGAAGTTCCCGTCGGTCTCGGACGTCCGCGTCCGCCGCGGCTGGACGGAGAAGACCGCGACCTTGACGCTCGTCGTCCGCCGCGCGGTCGCCGCCGCCACGCGCCGCGGCAAGCCCGCCGGCTACCTGGCCGACGACGGCACGGTGTTCGCCGCGCCCGAGGGCGCCTTCATGCTGACGGGCCCCTCGGTCGAGGTCGCGGGCGCCTCCGCCGGCGAGCTGTCGGCGCTCGCCCGCGAATGGCCGGTCCTCGCCGCCTCGGGCTCCTTCCCGGCGGCGCTGACCGGGATGGCCTACAGCTCGCCCGAGGACGGCTGGGAGGCGACCTTGGCCGACGGGACGAAGGTCCTGTGGGGACGCCTCGAGTGGACGCGCGAGAAGCTCTCGCGCCTGTCCGAGGCCGTCGCCGACGCGCGTTCGAAGGAGCCCGGCGCTTTTTCCGCGGACCTGCGCTGGTTCGAGGACGGGAAGGTCCTTCTCAAGCCGGCCGCGGCGCAGATGGGGAATCTGAGATGATGAAGAGGCAGACGAAGCAGGAGCTGGTGGCGGGACTGGACGTCGGCAGCGGCCGCATCACCTGCCTGATCGGCGCGCCCGACGCCGCGACCGGCACGGTCAAGGTGCTCGGCGGCGCCAGCGTGGTGTGCCGCGGCGTGAAAGGCGGCGTCGTCATCAATATTCTAGAGGCGGCCGCCGCGGCGACGCGGGCCGTCGAGGAGGCGGAGGCGGCCGTCGGCGCCACCGTGTCCCAGGTCTGGCTCGGCGTGCGCGGCAGCCACCTCCAGTCCTTCAACAACCGCGGCGCGTTCAACATCGCCCGCACCGACCGCGAGATCACGGCGGCCGACGTGGACTCCGTCGTCGGCAGCACGAAGGCCATCCCTCTTTCCTCCGACCGGGAGATACTCCACGTCGTGCCTCAGGGCTTCTCCCTCGACCGCCAGCGCGGCGTGCCGCACCCCGTCGGCATGGAGGCCTCGCTCCTCGAGGTCGACGTCCACATCGTGACCGCCTCGAGCGCGCACCTCAACAACATCATGAAGACCGTCGGTCAGGCGGGCTTCCAGGTCGTGGAGCCCGTGTACGGCCTGCTCGCCGCGGGCGAGCTGCTCGTGACGCCCGAGGAGAAGGAGCTCGGCAGCGTGCTGATCGACCTCGGCGGCCAGTCGCTCTCGATCGGCGTGTACTGCGAGGGCGCGATCAAGTACTCGAAGGAGATCCCGATCGGCTCCGACTTCATCACGCGCGACCTCGCCGTCGGCCTGAAGACCTCGATCGCGACGGCGGACCGCATCAAGATCGAGCACGGCATCGCGCACCCCTCCTTGCTCAACGGCGACGCCGACGTCGACTGCCACGGCATCGACGGCCGCACGCCGCTGCGCATAAAAACGAGCACCATGATGGGGATCATCCTGCCGCGCGTCGAGGAGATCTTCTCCGTCGTGGCCGAGGACCTGCAGAACTCCTCCTATGCGGACGTCGTCGCCCCGGGCGGCGCGATCCTCACCGGCGGCGGCTCGCTGATGCGCGGCACGATAGAGGCCGCGCACCAGATCCTCGGCGTGCCCGTGCGCCACGGCGTGCCGCATCCCGACATGGTGCATACGACGGAAGAGAAGTGGCTGTCGCCCGTCTACTCCACCGCCCTCGGCCTCCTGCTCTACGGCTCGCAGCCCCGCTGGGGGGCGACCGACGGCCGCGCGGTCAAGCGTCAGAAGCCGCTGTGGATGCGCAGGATCTCCGCGGTGCTCCAGGAGCTTTTCTGAGGATACAGCTCGCGGAAGATTTCGACGAGAAGCGCACCGTCATCAAGGTGGTGGGCGTCGGCGGCGCCGGCTGCAACGCGATCAACCGCATGGTCGAGTCCGGCCTGGCGGGCACCGAGCTCATCGCCGCGAACTCGGACGCGCAGGTCCTGCGCAAGTGCCAGGCGCACGTCAACATCCAGCTCGGAGAGCAGTCGGCGCGCGGCCTCGGCGTCGGCGGCGACTCGTCGAAGGGCCGCGCGGCGGCGCTCGAGAGCGAGGGCCAGCTGCGCGAGGTCCTTCAGGGCGCGGACATGGTTTTCGTGACCACCGGCATGGGCGGCGGCACCGGCACCGGCGGCGGGCCCGTCGTCGCGCGCCTGGCCAAGGAGCTCGGCGCGCTGACCGTCGGCATCGTCACGCGCCCGTTCGACTTCGAAGGCCTGCGCCGCGCGTCCATCGCCGAGCAGGGCATCCAGGAGATGCGCCAGTCGGTGGACACTTTGCTCGTCATCCCGAACCAGCGCCTCTTCGACGTCATCGACGCCGAGACCAACCACGACCAGGCCTTCCGCGTGGCCGACGACGTCCTGCGCAAGTCGGTGCAGTCCATCTCGGACCTGATCACCGTCCCCGGGCTCATCAACCTCGACATGAACGACCTGCGCGCGGTCATGAAGGACGCGGGCGAGGCGCTGATCGGCATCGGCGAGGCCTCGGGCCCCGGCCGCGCGCTGAGCGCGGCGCGCGAGGCGATGAGCTCCCCGCTGCTCGAGAACGTCGTCATCGACGGCGCGAAGGGCCTCATCGTCAACATCGCCGGCCGCCAGGCCACGCTGAAGACCGCCGAGATCGAGGAGATCGTCGCGACGATCCAGGGCACGGCGAGCCCCGAGGTCAATTTCAAGATGGGCAACGTGTACAACGAGTCCCTCGGAGACGCGATCCGCGTGACCGTGATCGCGACGGGCTTCCCGTCCAAGCGCTCCCGCGCGGCGTTCCGCCCGGCGGGCGGCCGCGCGGCCGGCCTGCGGCCCGCGCCGCTGGCCGAGGAGCCGTCGGACGCGCAGCTGCTCAAGAACCTCAACGAGACGGACCGCTGGACCAAGCCCGCCTACCTGCGCATGAAAGTGAGGAAACTCCGCTAATGACCCTGCAAGAACTGCTCCAGGTCCTCGTCAACAAGCACGGCAGCGACCTCCACGTCCGCGCCGGCGGGCCGGCTTACATCCGCGTCGATGGAGAGCTCATCCAGGCCGGCCCGGACGCGATACCGCCCGACCAGGTCGAGGCCATGCTCAAGCAGGTCGCGCCTCCGCGCGCGCAGAAGACCTTCGACGAGCGGGGCGAGTGCGACTTCTCGTTCCAGGCGGGAGAGGTCGCGCGCTTCCGCGTCAACGCGTACAAGCAGCGTCAGCGGCTCTGCCTCGCGGTGCGCTTCATCACGACCCAGATCCCGACCCTGCAGGACCTGCGTCTGCCGGTCGCGACGCTCAAGAAGATCTCCGACAACAGCCGCGGGCTCGTGCTCGTCACGGGCATCACGGGCGCCGGCAAGTCCTCGACTCTCGCGGCGATGATCGACTACATCAACGAGAACCGCGCCGAGCACATCATCACGATCGAGGACCCGATCGAGTTCGTGCACAAGGACAAGAAGGCGATCATCAGCCAGCGCGAGATCGGCGAGGACACGGCGACCTACACCGACGGCCTCAAGATGGCGATGCGCCAGGACCCGGACGTCATCCTGATCGGCGAGATGCGCGACCTGGAGACGACCCAGGCGGCGCTGACGGCCGCGCTCACCGGCCACCTCGTGTTCGGCACCCTGCACACGACGGACGCGATCCAGACCATCGGCCGCATCGTCGACCTCTTCCCGCCGCACCAGCAGCCGCTGATCCGCATCCAGCTCGCGGAGAGCCTGCGCGCGATCGTCAGCCAGCGCCTGCTGCCGTCGACCAAGGGCGGCCGGGTTCCGGGCGTGGAGATCCTCATCAACACGCCCCACGTCCGCAAGCAGATCGAGGACAACAAGGCCATCGAGATCGTCCAGGCCCTGCAGAAGGGCCAGTTCTACGGGATGATCACCTTCAACCAGTCGCTCGTCAAGCTGTTCAAGGACGGCCTCGCCACCGAGGCCGAGGTCCTGTCCGCCGCGTCGAGCCCGGACGACTTGAAGCTGGCGCTGCGGGGCATCGAGCAGGAAATCAAGCCGGCCTAAGAGAGGTTTTTCACCATGTTCGCAGAAGGCTACATCGGGATCGCGGGAACCATCGGCGTCGGGAAATCCACGCTGACGCAGGACCTCGCCAACGCGCTGAACTTCGAGCCCATCCTCGAGGAAGTGGACGGCAACCCTTATCTGGAGCCCTTCTACGGGGACATGAAGCAGTACGGCACCATGATGCAGGTGTGGCTGCTCAACCACCGCTTCCGCCAGCACCGGGAGTTCGTCACGCGCATCAGCCTCGGCAAGATCCGCGGCGTCGTCCAGGACCGCACGATCTGGGAGGACACGATCTTCGCGCGCATGCTCAACCAGCATCCCGACAAGATCATCACGGACATGGACTACAACACCTACCTGGACCTCTTCGACAACATGGTCCTGCGCGAGCTGGTGTTCCCGCAGATCATGATCTACCTCGACTGCAGCCCGGAGACCGCGATCAAGCGCATCAACTCCCGCGGCCGCATGATGGAGTCGGCGGTCAGCCTCGACTACCTGCGCATGCTGAAGGAGAACTACGACCAGTTCATCGGCGAGATGGAGCAGGCGGGCGTGCGCATCCTGCGCATCAAGTGGGAGACCTTCCAGCCGACCAGCGAGGTCGTGCGCATGGTGCATGAATACTCTTTGAAGCCTTCGAGCTTTACGAAGTGGGTCAGGCCCCTGCGAAGGACGCCGGCGATGAAGGCGAAGATCGCCGCTCCTCAGGAGAAGGCTCCTGTCTAACTCGGCTATCGCCGCCGGCGCCTGGATCGAGAAGGATGGTTTTCTCCTCGAGCCGCGGCTTTTTGCCTTGGGCCTGAAGCATGGGTTCACCACGCGCCGCATGGGTTCCATGAAAGAATCGTCCCAGCGGGTCGCGGCGTCCGCCGTTCTCGAGCTGCCCGATCCGTTGCTGTTGAAGCAAGTCCACGGCACCGTCATCCATCGCGCGGCCCATTCAGCGAACGGTCTCGAAGGCGATGGATGGACCATGGGCCCCGGGGACGAAGGTCTGTGCGTCGCCGTCTACGTCGCGGACTGCATGCCGCTCTATCTCTGGACCGACGACGGCAAGTACGCCGGAGTCTTCCACGCGGGCTGGAAAGGCATGGCCGCGGGGATGCCCGGAAAGGCGGTGGCGGCCCTCGTCGAGCGCGGAGCGAAGGCGTCGCGGCTGCAGGCGGCGTTCGGACCGCACATCAGCGCCGACGTCTACAAGGTGGGAGAGGACCTGGAGAACTCCTTCCCGGCCGCCTCCTTCCGGAGGAACGGCAGCGACGTTTTCCTTGACCTCGACGCCGACGCCCGGCGCCAGCTCGAGGCCGCCGGGGTGCCCGCGCGCATGATCGGCCCGGCGGCGCCCTGCACGCTGTCGAACGAGGACTCGTACCATTCCTTCCGACGCCAGAAAGACGGGGCCCGCATGCTCGCTTTCCTGTCGCTCGACCGGAGGCCCGCATGATCGCGCCCCGCCGCGCCCTGCGCGACGTGTTCCCTTACCAGCCCGGCAAGTCGATCGCCTCGGTCCAGCGCGAGCTGGGGCTGAAGTCCGTGGTCAAGCTCGCCTCCAACGAGAACCCCCTCGGCGCCTCGCCGCGCGCGATGGCGGCCTACCGCAAGGCGGAGAAGTCCTGCGCGCTGTATCCCGAGGGCACGAGCCCCGAGCTGCGCGAGGGCATCGCCCGCTTCCACCAGGTCGAGCCGGAGTCGGTCCTCGTCGGCAACGGCTCCGATGAGATCATCCGCCTCCTGTGCGAGGCCTTCCTCGACCCCGAGGACGAGGTCGTCGTCTCCCAGCACGCCTTCATCCGCTTCAAGCAGCAGGCCTCGATGATGGGCGCGCGCGTCATCGAGGTGCCGATGACGGACTGGACGCACGACCTGACGCTGATGGCCAAGGCCGCGAGCCCCCGCACGAAGCTCGTCTTCGTCGCCAATCCCAACAACCCGACCGGGACCTACAACACGCTCGACGAGGTGTCGGAGCTCCTCGCCGCCGTGCCGAAGACCGCCCTCGTCGTCCTCGACGAGGCCTACTACCAGTACGCGGAGGAGATCCCGGGCTATCCGAAGAGCCTTCCCGGCCTCGTCCGCGAGCACGAGAACCTCGTCGTGATGCGCACCTTCTCCAAGGCCTACGGCCTCGCCGGCCTGCGCGTCGGCTACGGCGTCGCCGATCCCGAGATCACCGGCTGGCTCGACCGCATCCGCATGCCGTTCAACGTGAACCTCCCCGCCCAGCGCGCCTGCCTCGAGGCGCTCAAGGACGACGCCTTCGTCCGGCGCGCGGTGACGGCCAACGACGCCCAGCGCGTCGTCGTCGCGCGCATGCTCGGCGAGCTCGGCTTCGGCGTCGGGGAGTCGGCCACCAATTTCGTCTTCGCGCGCTCGCCGCTGCCGGGCCGGGAGCTGTTCAAGTCCCTGCTGCGCCAGGGCGTCATCATCCGGCCGCTCGACGAGTACGGCCTTCCGCACCACGTCCGCGTCTCGATCGGGACGCCTGGTCAGAACAAGGCCTTGTTCGTCGCCCTTAAAAACGTCCTCGCGAAGGTGCCCGCGTGACGAAGCGCAAGGGGCTCGTCATCGCGATGGACGGCCCCGCCGGGGTGGGCAAGTCCACCGTCGGCAACCTCGTCGCGAAGAGCCTCGGCTACAAGTTCATCAACACGGGGGAGATGTACCGCGCCTTGACCTGGAGGGCGCTCGAGGACGGCCTCGACCTGAACGACAACGAAAGGGTGCTCGCGCTGGCGAAGAGCCTTCGATGGGAATTCAAGCCCGTCGAAGAGGGCGGCACCACCCTGAAGACCTTCATCGACGGCACCGGGGTCACTTTGCAGATCCGGGAAGAGCGCGTGAGCGTCAATTCCTCCCTCGTGGCCGGGAACCCCGGCGTCCGCAGGTTCCTGTCCAAGCTCCAGCGCGAGCTGGGCGAGGGCGGCTCGATCGTCATGGAGGGGCGGGACATCACGACGAACGTGTTCCCCGACGCCGACGTGAAGATCTACCTCGACGCCAGCCCCGAGGAGCGCGCCGACCGCCGCTACCGGCAGCTCAAGGCCGCCGGCCAGGAGGCCGACCGCGACAAGATCCTCGCCGCGATCCTCAAGCGCGACCTCAACGACCTCAAGCGCGAGATCAACCCTTTGAAGCAGGCGCCCGACGCGCTGGTCATCGACTCGACGAAGCTGACCATGCACGAGGTCGCCGAGAAGATCCTGCGCCGCATCCGCAGAGGCGCGAAGGCGAACGGCCATGGAAGATGAACCCCGCCGACGCCAACTTCCCGATGCGGGTGCTGTCCGAGGACGTCGTGAGAGCGGTCCTCGGCTCGATCTGGGGCATCAAGGTGACGGGCCTGGAGAACATCCCTCTCGAGGGGCCGGTCATCCTCTCGCCCAATCACGTGAGCCTCGTCGATCCGCCGCTGGTGGCCGTGGCGGTCTCGTCCCGGCGCCGGCCCTTCGGCATCGGCAAGAAGGAGCTGTTCGAGAAGCCGGTCCTCGGCTGGTGGCTGCGGGGCACCGGCTCGTTCCCGATCGACCGCCAGGGCGACGCGACGTCGGCGATGCGGGCCGCCCTCGAGGTCCTCGGCAAGGGCGGGGCGCTGTTCATCTACCCGGAGGGCACGCGCGTCAAGCCCGGGGAGAGGCGCGCGCCGAAGGCCGGGGTGTCGTTCCTGTCAGCGCGCACGGGCGCGCCCGTCGTGCCGATCCACGTGCTCGGCACGGCCGAATTTCCCCGGAGATTCCCGCTCGAAGTGCGGATCGGCGCGCCGCTGGCGCCGCCGAAGTCGGAGGACCGGGAGACCGGCCTGGCGTACGCGAAGGATTTGATGGAAAGAATTTATTCGCTTTAGCGATAAACGAGGAGGCGTACATATGGATCAGAACACGAACTTGAACGCGAAGGCCTGGGAGGCCGCGGAGCCCGAGGAGGGCGATTCCGCCGCCGAGACCGGCGGCGAGACTATGGAGTCCCTTCTCGCTCAGCAGTCGGCCACGGTGGACAAGCTCGCCGACCGCAAGGTCGCCTGGGTCAAGGTCATCACGCTGACCAAGGACTCGGTGCTCGTCGACGTGGGCGAGAAGAACGAGGGCGCCGTGCCGCTCGTCGAGTTCGTCGAGGACCTCTCCGCGCCCAAGTCGCCCGCGCCCCAGGCCGGCCAGCGCGTCCCCGTCATCAAGCTCGGCGGCCGCGACAAGGCCGGCCACGTGGTCCTGTCGCACCTGAAGGCGAAGACCGAGCTCGGCTGGGAGATGGCGATCAAGGCCCACGCGGAGAAGCAGCGCGTGCGCGGCATCGTGAAGTCCTCCGTCAAGGGCGGCTTCATCGTCGACGTGCAGGGCGTCCAGGCGTTCCTCCCGGCGTCGCTCGCGGACCTGCGCCCCGTGCGCCAGCCCGAGAAGATGATCGGCACCGGCGTGCGCTGCATCGTCATCGAGGTCAACCAGTCCAAGCGCCAACTCGTGCTCTCGCGCAAGGCGGTCCTCGAGGACGAGGCCGGCAAGCGCAAGATCAAGATAATGGAGGAGCTGCGGGGCGGCGAGATCCGCATCGGCCGCATCGTGCGGGTGTCGGCCGATGGTCTTCTCATCGATATCGGCGGGCTCGAGGGCACGGTCCGCCCCGCCGACATGGCCTGGGGCGTCGCCAAGCCCGGAGCTTTCGAGCGCGGCCAGAAGCTGAAGGTCAAGGTGCTCTCGAAACCGGACAAGCCGGGAGACCCCGTCTATCTCGGCATCAAGCAGCTCCAGCCGAACCCGTCGGACGCGATGCGCAAGAAGTTCGCGCCCAAGTCCACGGTGACCGGCAAGATCACGGAGGTCGGCGCCCACGGCGTGCGCTTCCAGGTCGACCCGAAGACCGTCGCCTTCGCGCCCGCCGCGGAGTGCGACGCCGACGTGATCTACAACATCGGAGACGAGGCCACCGGCATCGTCACCGGCATCGACTCGCAGGCGTTCGAGGTCCGCGTCTCGCTGGCCCGCTTCAACGAGATCAAGGACCGCAAGCGCGTCGCGCAGTACATGAAGGCCCCGCCGCCCCTGACGCTCGGCCAGATCCTGTCCCCGGAGGACGAGGGGTGACCCACAAGGTCGTCGACGAAGTCCGCCTGAAGCCGGTCAAGAGCCCCTGGCCCTTGGCCGGCGGCTGGCTGAGCCCGTGGGGCGCGGCCCTCACGGCCGCCGCCTCCATCGTCGTGCTGTTCACGGCGCTGGCGTTCATGCTGCGGGAGAAGCCCCTGCCCCGGCACAACGCGGATTTCCCGCCGCCGCCGCAGGTCGCGAGCAAGATCCAGGCGGCGCAGGAAAGGCTCAAGGCGAACCCTCAGGACATCTCGGCGCTCGTCGAGCTGGGGACGCTGAAGTTCGAGAAGGGCAAGGACTCCTACGTCGAGGCGATCGGCGACCTCGAGGAGGCGCGCGACCTCGGCGCGCTCGATCCGCGCATCTTCTACTGCCTCGGCATCATGTACCAGGAGGAGGGGCTGTTCCCGTTCGCGCTGACCGAGTACAAGCGCTTCCTGCGCCACTACCCGGAGGACAAGGAAGTCCGGATGCTGACCGCGAAGCTGTACTACCGGATGGGGCTGTTCAACGAGGCCGTCGGCGAGTACGAGCGCCTGAAGTTCCAGGATCCCTCCGACCCCCTCATCGAGGAGAACCTCGGCCTGAGCCTGTGGGGCGGCAAGCTCGTCGACCGGGCGGCGGGCTCCTTCGCCCAGCTCAAGGCGCAGGGCGGAGACTACGCGCGGCGCTCGGAGTTCTACCTCGGCCAGATCGCGCTCGAGGCGGGCAAGTACCAGGAAGCCTACGACCACTTCGTCGCGGTCGGCGTCAGCGAACTCCCCGGCCTCGATCCCCAGCGCGCCCCGACGGGCCTCGCCATGGCCGCCCAGAAGCTGGGCAAGTGGGAGGAGGCGCGCGCGGCGTGGGAGGCGGCGCTGAAGGCCGCGCCCGGCGACGCGAAGGCCACCGCGGCCCTGCGCGAGGCCACGCGCCGCGCCGGCGCCCTCAAGAAGGCCGCCGACGCCGCCGCCGAGAAGGCGCGCAAGGCCGCCGAGAAAGCCGAGAAGGCGGCGGCCGCCGCCGCGGCGAAGAAGAAGTGAAGGGTCTTGCGGCGCTCGCGCGCCGCTACGGCACGCCCCTGTACGTCTACGACGCCGCCGTCGTACGGGACCGCTACCGCGCCCTGCGGGGGGCCTTCACCCGCCCCGTGCTCGTCTGCTACGCGCTGAAGGCCAACTCGAGCAGGGCCGTCGCCTCGGTGCTCGCGCGCGAAGGCGCCGGCGCGGACATCGTCTCCGGAGGGGAGCTCGTCCGCGCCTTGCGCGCGGGGTTCGCGCCCGCGCGCGTCGTGTTCTCGGGCGTCGGCAAGACCGAGGAGGAGATGGCGGCGGGCCTGCGCGCCGGCGTGAAGGCCTTCAACGTCGAGTCCTCCGAGGAGCTGGACGCCCTGGCCCGCGTCGCGGGCCGCCTGAAGAAGAGGGCGCCCGTCTCCATCCGCCTGAATCCCGACGTCAACGCGAGGACGCACCCGCACATCACCACGGGGCGAGCCGAAAACAAGTTCGGCGTGGAGACCAAGGAAGCCCTGGCCCTCTACCGGCGCGCGGCCCAGGACCGCCGCCTGCGCGTCACGGGCCTCCAGTGCCACATCGGCTCGCAGATCACCTCCCTGGAGCCCTACAGGCGCTCCGCGGCCGCCGTGGCGGCTCTGGCGGCCCTTCTGAAGAGGCGTGGCATACGGCTCGATTTCGTCGACCTGGGCGGTGGCCTGGGCATCACCTACAAGGACGAGATCCCTCTGGACCCGCGCGCCCTCGTGAGGACCCTGGAAGCGGCGTTCGCGGGGCAGCCGGAGCTCGAGCTCCTCGTCGAGCCGGGGCGCTATCTCGTCGCCGACGCGGGGCTGCTGCTCACGAAAGTGCTCTACCGCAAGCTCACCTCGAAGCGCCGCTTCGTCATCGTCGACGGGGCTATGACGGACCTCCCGCGCCCGGCGCTGTACGACGCCTGGCATCCCGTCGAGGTCGTCGCGCCCCGCCGCGGGAAAAAGACCATGGCGGACGTCGTGGGTCCCGTCTGCGAGTCGGGGGACTTCCTCGCGCGCCAAAGGCCGCTCCCTCCGCTCGAAAGGGGGGACCTCCTCGCCGTGCTGAAGGCCGGCGCCTACGGCTTCGCCATGAGCAGCCAGTACAACTCCCGTCCGCGCGCCGCCGAGGTGCTTCTGGACGGGGGGAAGGCGCGCCTGGCGAGACGAAGGGAGACGTACGAGGACCTGACGAGGGGGGAACTCTAGCGTGGCGAAAAACAAAAACACCATGAAGAAGGATCGTCCCGCTCCGCCGCTCCCGTCGGAGCCGCTCTCGCCCCACGGGAAGCTGCTCGCCGGGGCGGGGGGAGTCCTCGTGATCGCCGGATTCGTCCTTCTCTCCTTCGCCGACGCCCAGGGCCGCAACCTGCCCGCGATGGCCTCTCCCTTCCTGCTGATCGGCGGCTACGCCGCGATCGGCGTCGGCCTTTTCCTGCCTCCCGTCCCTCCCCTTCCTCCCTCCGCGTAAAACCGAAAAAACCACCTCAGGGTTTTTCCTTCCGTTTTTGAGCTCCGCCGTTCGGTGTTTTTTCCGATCCCGCGGACCGGCTCCCGATCCCGGGGTCTTCGATGGTTTTTTCGGTTCGACCCCTCCCGACCCTTTTTTCCTTCCGTAGTCTTTTTCGCGGCCCCCGGATCCTCCGGAGCCGGGCGATTTCTTGCCTGGTTTTTCGGCCTCCAGCCCCTGGTTCCCGAGGTGGTTTTTTCGGGTGCCCCGGGATCCCCGAAAACTTGGCTGCTCTGGTCCCTGGTCTTTCATGGTGTTTTCGGCCTTCCCTGATTTCCCGGAAGTCGCCCGGATCTTGGCTGGTTTTTTGGACCGCTTACCCTAGGGCCTGAGGTGGTTTTTTTGGCGTGCCGGATCCCGATCGCCGGGTCCCGGTCGCCGGGTCCCGAAAAACCTGCCAAGTTTCCGGCCGCCTTTGGTGGTTTTTTCGGCCGTTCGGCCGATCCGGAGGTACCCCGGCCCTGGGCCTTTCATGGTTTTTTCGGCCCTCCGGATTCTGCCCAGGATCCTCCGATTCTTGCCTACTTTTTGGCTGATTTTCGGCCGGCGCAGCCGAGTTCCGCCCAGATTTCCCGGAACTTCCAGGGGGGCTTCGACTGCTAATTTAGAATATCTCACAAACCGTGACGTTTGGCGTTAAAATACGTTATCCATACGAGATAAATCGCTCGAAGTTGCGTGAGACTGTCGCTGGGCCTGCATCAGCCGAACCCATTCCAGAAGTAACATAATAAATATTATCAATAGTAATGCAAACAGGGCGTTGGATGAAATCGTTCGTTGTTTTCAGGTCCCCCGTGAGGCCGTCCGGCGGCCGCAAGGCCGCCAAGCTCCAGGTCTATCGAAAGCGCGGGGCCGCCATAATGGCCGTCATTCGAGCCCCCGATCCGTTGCCGTTAAGCCCGCTTGCCCAGCACCGTCGCCGTCAGCTGTTCGGCCAATAACAGGGCCTTGATCTTGCCCGTGGCCGTGAGCTCGTACCGCCGCGACCGGCGCGAGCCCGATGACAGCAGCTCGCCCTGCGCTATCGCGTCCTGCAGGGTCCGGTCCATGCGCCCTATAGGATACCCCGACGCCCGCAGCCACTTGGCCACCATGGTCGCCGTGGGCTTGGGCTGGCTGAGGAGCCGTTCCGATGCCATCAGGAGCACCAGACAAGCGTCCTTGCCCGCCTTGTCGCCGCCCTGGATCTTGCCGCGCAAGGTCAGGCCCCCGCTCTTGGCCTCCACCACCGCGTTCCACTCGACCCGCGGTTCGCGCCGCGGGCCCTCCGCGGCGCCGCCGGCCAGGGGCGTCTGGCGCAGCACGAACTCCTCGCGCTCCTGGCGCACGAATTCCGCGTCGCCTTCGACCTCGAGCTCGGCTCCGTTGGGCAGCTTGAGTCTGACGCGATGGGGGTTCATGTCCTTATTATCTCATATGTCAGCAAAAAGGTCTACCGGCTGTGGATAAGTCATGAACAAGTGAATAGGCCGCTCTGTGTCGTTTGTATATGACGAATCGTCTGACTTAAGATTGAACGATAAGACATATACGACGGAGTAAGGACATCGAGCGGTGAAAGCCCTGGGGATAACTTCGGGGATTCCTCGACGAGGAATGCCGGGTTCCGGCCCCCCTCCCCCCACCCTGGGCCGTGGTTGCCTGGAGCTCCGTTTTAGGACAAGAGATCCTGGCCATGGGTGGCCGGGAGAGGGATGCAGGCGGCGGGACGGGCACGCCGATGCCCTCAAAATCGGCCGGAAAGGCCCCTAGGAGCCTGAGCAATTAGTCGGGCCGCCACACTGCAGCGGCATTTGCCCCCCAACGGAATGGCCGCCCCCGCGGGGGGCGGCCAGGATCGTCGCCTTCGGCGCCGATCTGAGAAAGGGCTGCTCACCGATTGGGTTC
>JACPFR010000057.1 GCA_016182905.1 Elusimicrobiota bacterium | reverse complement strand
GGCCGGCCGCGCGGCGGCGCGGGACTGGGCGGCCCGCCATGGGACCTCCGCGCCGGCGGCGCGCGCGGCCCTGCCCGAGCTCGCGCGAGCCCTCGGCCTGAACCTCGCCGCGGCCCCGGACTCGCGCGCCGCGCTCGTTTCGCACGACCAGGCCGCCGCCCGCGTCGCGGCCCTGGCGCTCCCGGATTTCGGCGAGCCGCGGGCCGTCCGGGCGATCCCTCAGCCGGCCGCGCTGAACCCCGAGAAGCCCTCGCTCCCGTCCGGCGCCCTCGCCGAGCGCGAGCTGCGCGAGCGCCTGGGCCAGAGCGGGGACCTGGCCGGCGGCGCCGCCGGCGCCGACGCGATCGCGCGCCTCGACCGCCTGCTCGAGCGCGTCTCGCCCCTGCTTCCCGAAGGCGAGACGGCCTCGGGCGCCCAGGACTCCCGCGAGTCGAGGTGGGCCTCCCTCGAGGCCCTGCGGCGCATGTTCGACGACGTCGCGGCCTCTCCGTCGGGCCCGACGGCGGTCAAGCCCGATCTCGCCGGCACCCCGGCCGAGGCCGCCGTGGCCGCGCGCCTCTCCCGCGTCGAGGCGCTGAACGCGGAGCTCCAGGGAAACCTCGCCCTGCGCGACGCCGCCGAGACGATGCTGTCCGTCGCGGACCGCTCGCGCTCCGCGGCCCTGCGCGAGCGCCGCGACGGCCGCGACACCCTCGAGTTCCGCAAGAACTTCGCGCGGCTGGCGATGGTGATGGACCTCTCCTACAGCCTCAACCTCCTCAACTCGGCCGACGCGGCGCTGGGCAAGATGGAGGCGCTCGTCGACGACAAGCTCAAGCTCATCGAGAGGCGCCGCGCCGACAACGCGGGCGGCGCCGCCGGAGCGGGCCGGCAAGCGGGCCGCACCGAGGAGTGGAAGAAGGAGGCCGAGGCCCAGGCCGCCGACGACGCGAAGAAGCGCGACGACTTCGCCTCGCTCGCCGTCCGCCTCGGCGGCCTGTCGTCCGCGGTCGCGCGCTTCCGTGCGGAGGTGTCGGGCCTGCTGAGCTCGATCGACGCGCGCGACCGCGGCCGCAGCGCCGACGCGCCCGCCGAGTACGACCGCCGCCTGGCCCTGCTCCCGTCCTTGGTCGCGGGCCTGGAGCACGGCTCTTCCTCCCCCTCCGGCGTCTCCGACCTTTCCCTCGATTACCTCCAGTCCAAGTCGGCCGAGGTCGCGGGCTACCGCGCCAAGATCGCCGAGGCCGACTCGCGCCTGAACGCCGTCCCGTTGGAGTTCGCCGGCGTGCTCGTCGTCGCGGTCCCGGGCGTGCCCGCGGAGAGCGTGTCGAACCCGACGCTCGCCCAGACCCGCGCCCTGCTCGAGCGCCGCCGCGCCTTCTGGCGCGGCCAATACGACGAGCACGCGACCTTGCTCGCCGCGATCACGCGCGCGATGGACCCCGCGGGGACCACCCGCGTCGCCGACGACTTCGGCGGCTCGCGCCTGGAGTCGCTCGTCGCCTGGCGCGCGGAGCAGCTCGCGCTCGAGGAGCGCCTGGGCGCCTCGAGCGACGCGATCGCTGCCTCCGCCGACGAGCTCTCGGCCCTGATCGAGAAGGGCGCCCCGGGCGCCTCCCTGCCGCGTCTTAAAGGAAGAAGCGCGGACGACCTGCGCACCCTCCTTCCCGACCTCCTCGACCGCCTCGACGCCGTGACCTTCCCCGACGGCGACGCCGGCTTCGACGCCAAGACGAGAAAGATCGACCTCTCCCGCCTCATCCCCTTCCTCGGCGACCTGACCGTGCGCCGTCTGGAGGCCAAGGCCACCGCGAAGGCGCTCGAGAAGCCCGTCAACGACGTCCTCCCCAAGGCCAAGGCCGCCTTCGTCCGCTCCGTCGCCGGCATGCAGTCCATGCTCGACGACGTTACGGCTGATGAGGCCTACATCAACGCCGGCGCTCCCGCGGCGCAGGCGCAAGGAATGATCGACCGGAAGCGGTCATTGATAAACGAGACGTTGAGGCCGATGCTGACCGAGCTCCAGGATCTTTTGGATAAGACCTTGGTCCCCTTCCAGCGGGATCGGATCGCTCAGAGCGATCCGAGCGGCGATGAGGATGGATACGCGACCTTATACAAGGAAAAGAAAAATCTGTACGTGAAGATCTCCGATGGGTTGCGCAAGGCTTTACCCTGGGGATTGGCCTCTAATGGCGCTAAGGCGTACGACGCGGGCGCAGCCCGCGTCGGCATCGCCGAAGTGCGCAAGCAATACGAGGACTACAAAAAGATCGTCGTGGATTATCAAGACTCAATGAGACGCCGTAAAGATCCCGCGAACACCGAGATGGAGGATCTTTACGGCGAATCCGTCCCTTATTCGCTGGCCCGTCGCGCCGCCGTTTATCGTGATGAGCGTCGCGTAAGGGCCGTCAAAATGAACGCCACCGCCGTTGCCGTCAATAATATTCTGTCGCAGCTCGACGGTCTGACGTCGAATCAACACTCTTTTGCCGTTAAGTATAAGCTCCCCACCGATCTCGATCCCGAATCCCCCTCCACCGGCCCGCGCCTCACTTCTATGGCCGACGCCCGGACTTTACAGAACATGGCGTCGGCCATAAAGCAGGTCGCCGACGCGGCCCTCGCCGCTTCAGGCGGCACCGAGCTCGGCGTCGGCGGCGGCTCCGGCATCCCCACCGGAACCCAGCCCCCTCTCGACGTCTCCCAGAACCAGAAGATCGCCCTCCTCGGCCTCGAAGCCATCAAGCGCCTCGTCCCCACCACCGCCTCCGCCGTTACCGGCGATTCTTACGCCGAGTGCCTCGCCCGCTTCCTGTTCGCGGACGCCCTCGTGTCGACGTCCGACGCCTACCTGAAGGACCGCATCCCGGTCTTCGAGGCCTTCCTCGCCCGCGCCGCCGTCGGCCTGAACTCCGGCCTCGCCGACCTCGACGCCGACCTCGCCTGGGTCGGCGGCGACCTCTCCGGCGGCGAGCTCGTTCTCGATCGCAAGGTCCGCGCCTTCGACTCCCTCTCCGTCGTCGCCCGCGAAGGGGCCGACCTCTTCGGCCAGAAGACGCAGTGGAGCCAGGAAGGCGTCGGCACCGTCGGCCGCGTCCAGACCTACTACGACACCTTGGGCGAAGTGTACTCCTCCGGCGACGAGGCCCTCGACGCCGAGCGCAAGGCCGCCCTCGAATTCCGCGACGCGCTCGCGAAGTCCCGCAAGGGAATCCAGGAACAGCGTTCCACCGTTGTCGGCTGGCTGTCTCAGCTCGACAACCCCAACGAGTCCGCCCTCTCCCGCGTCGCCCAGAACATCTCCTCCATCCAGGACCGCACCCGGAGCGTCCTTGAAACGAACATCGAGGCCCGCCGCGCCGAGCGCGCCCGCGACGCCGCCGCCAAGGCCGTCGCCGACACCCTCAAGGCCCTCGGCGCGGAGCGCGCCGCGCTCGACAAGGCGCTTGAGCCCGTCGGCGACCTCGGCCGCCTCTCCCCGGAGCTCGCCGGCCGCGTGGCGGCCGTCGGCCGCACGGGGCCCGCCTGGCTCGCCGAGAACCGGGGCGGCCCGCAGACCATGGTCATCCCCAAGTCGCAGTTCGAGCGCTTCCTGTCCCAACTCTTCGGCGCGCTCTCCGCGGACGCCGCCGCGCGCGACCTCGTCGCCATCCGCGAGCAGATCTTGAAGGACCCGCGCGCGCTGTCGCAGCTGCTGCCCGGCACCAAGATGGTCGAGGTCGGCGAGGGCACCGACGGCTTCTACCTCGTCTACCAGAGCGAGTTCTCCACCCCCGGGGGCCTGGAGACCGCGCAGCAGGTCACCTTCGGCAACGCGCTGAAGCTGTGGGGCCAGAACGTCAGCGTCATCGGCCACCGCTTCGCCAGCCCCCCGTCCGCGGGCAACGCTCCGTTCGGCGACCAGGGCGTGACCGTGCGCGTCGAGTCGCTCGACAGCGACCGCATGGTCAACTACCTCGACGTCACCTTCCACAAGTTCGTCCAGGACATCCCCACCGACCTTGCGGTCGGTGGTCAATATCGCGAGGCGCGCATGATGGTCTTCGACGACTTCGCCCTGATGGTGGCCGACGGCAAGGTCTATTTCGGCGCCGCAGGCTTCGCCGACTTCGCCGCCGACGACTCAGGCGGCAAGCCGTCCTACTACGGCGGCAACCTCAAGTCGAAGGTCAAGTTCAACAAGGTGCTCTCGCTCAGCGCCGAGCAGACCGCGCTGTTCGCCAAGGACCCGCGGCGGTTCCTCCAGGAGATCAACCTCGACTTCACCGGCTACGATCCCACCCTCGACCAGAGCTTCCTCATCGAGGGGCGCGGCCAGGACCGGGAGTACACCCGCTCCAAGGTCGGCGTCGGCGTGGACCTGGCCGCCGCGCTCGACCAGAAGGACACGTTCAACCTGGAGTTCTACTACGCGAAGACGGGCGGCACCGATCCCCTCACCCAGCAGGCGCTGGGCGCGACCATCCTCAAGGGCTTCACCTTCGACGTCGGCGGCCATGAGACGCGCCTGTCGGTCGGCGGCGGCGCCGAGCACGGCGAGCGCATCGACTCCTTCAACGGCCGCCTCTCCTACGAGATCCCGGACCTCGGCTGGACCATCAACGCCCAGGGCAAGCTCGCCGGCTCGGGCGCTTCGTACTTCGCCGAGGTGCGCAAGCGCACCGGCGAGAACTCCGAGCTCGCGCTCTCCTACGGGAGCCGCTACATCGGCCTCAACGACCGCCTGACCGTCTCCTTCGAGTCCACCTACACCTTGGGCGAGCTGTGGCGCTCGGTGACCGGCGCGGCGGCCGAGGACCTGCGCGGCGGAAAGACGATGGCCGAGTTCGACGCCGCCCTCTCCGACTTCTTCGCCCGCGACGAGGCGAACGACCCCGCCTTGGCCGAGCTCGCGCGGGCCTTCGACGCCGACGCGGGCCGGCGTCTGATCGTCCTCGAGATCGGCCGGCTCTCGCGCGAGGTCGCGACTTTGCAGAAGGCCGGCGCCTTCCTCGACAACGTCCGCCAGCGCGCGATGGTCGGCTTCGTCTCCGGGCCCGTCGGCCCCGGCACCGCCGAGCGCGCCACCGGCGGCGGCTTCCAGGTCGGCACGCAGACCGAGATGACCTTGAGCAAGAGCCAGCGCGAGCTCGTGTCGGCCCGCAGCGCCGCGCTGTTCGCCCTCGGCCTCGACCTCCAGGAGCGCCTGCTCGACACCGCGAAGGCCTGGCAGTCGGCGCTGGCCGAGATCGCGCTCGCCAAGTGGCGCCGCCACCTGGCGGTGTTCCTCGCCGCGCACGCCGAAGACCAGGTCCTGCGCGCCGAGGCCGAGGCCCGCGTCATCTCCGCCTCCGACGACCTGCGCCGCGCGACCCTGCGCTACGCGGCGCTGACCGGCCGCGGCCCCGAGGATCCCCTTCCCTTCGACGGCGTCAACCCCAACGACCTCGACCGCGTCCTGCGCCTCGTCTCGCGCGCGCTGGCCTCCCCGGGCCGGCTCGGCGCGCTGTTCTCCCGCGCGCGCACTTCGATGAAAGTGCCCGAGGCCTCCTTCGCGGTGCTCGACTGGGTCCCCTGGATCGAGAAGTTCACCATCGGCGTCGGCGCCCAGCTCCCGGACCTGATGTCGAGCCAGGCCCTCGGCGTCGCGGTGACCGTGCGCCTGCCCATCTACGACCCGACCAAGGGCAAGGTCGACGCCGCCTTCACTTTGCAGTCCCAGGCGGCCATACTCGAGATGGCCGCGCGCATGAAATCCACCCGCCTGCGCGCGAAGTCGGAGAAGATCGCCGCGCGCGGCTGGCTCGAGCGCGCCCGCGGCGCCGAGGACGCGGCCTCCGACGCGCGCCGGGAGCTCTCCGACGGCATCCGCCTGTACCGCAACGCTTTGATCGGCGCGCCGGAGCTTCGCGCCCGCGCGCGCCGCTGGCTCGACGCCGCGACCGACGCGCTGACCTGCGGCATCGAGGGGTCCCTGTACGACGCCTGGTCCTCGCTCGACGCCGCCCAGGAGTCGGAGAGCCCGCGGGGCGAGACGCGCGCCGAGCCCAAGGACATGAACGCCGCCTACGACCAGGCGGTCGCGCAGTCGGCGTCGTGGGAGGCGCTCGCGCGCCGCTCGCAGGCCGCGCGGGAGCTCCTTGAGGCGTCGGACCGTCGCATCCGCAAGGTGGACGTGGACCTGTCCGTGGGCGCGAACGTCACGGCGGCCGGCGTCGCGCTGATCCCGGCCTTCGGCCTCACGGGCCTGGCGGTGCTCCCCGTCGTCGGCGTCGATATGGCCCCTGAGGAATTGCGCCAGCTCGACGCGGGCCGGCGCGGCGCCGAGGCGGACATGTACACGCGCCTTCAGGACAAGGCCGCGGCCGACATGGCGCTCAACCTCACGCGGGCGCTGCTCGAGGCCTCGTTCGCCGCGAAGCAGATCGCGCTCTACGAGAGCGAGCTGATCCCCGCCCTCGAGGTCGCCCTGGACGGCACTCCGGGGGCCGCGGAGAGGTTGAGGGCCGCCCGGGCCGAGCTGACCGATCTCGTTTCACGCCTGCGCGAATCGCAGGTCGCCGCCAACCACCTGCTCGGCCGCCCGCTCGACTCGCGCCTGCTGCTCACGGTGGACGCGGAGTCCGCTTTGGCCTCGCTCGCCGCCCGCTCCGCCGCCCTGAACCCCGCCGCCGCGTCGCGCGACGCGCTCGAGTCGCGGCTGAAGATCGCCCGCGCGGTCGAGGCCGCGGTGGACAAGGGGCTGCGCGTGGACCGCCTGCGCCTCGACCCGATCTCGATGGTCGGCCGCTCGCTCGGCCGCCTGATCGCGGCGCTGTCCGGCGACGGCCTGCCCTCTCCCGAGATCGTCGCCATCGCCCGCGAGCGGACCTTGGCCGCCGAGCGCGCCCTCGAGGCCTTCGACGAGGCCCTGCCCGCGATGCGCTCCTCCCTGTCCTCCGAGCTGTCCCGCGTCCGCGCCGCGCGCGCCGCGCTCGCCGGCCGCGCCGACGCCGCGTCCCGCGTGCGGGCCCTCGCGCTCGAGCGCCAGGAGGCGATGGTCCGCGCGCAGATCGCCGTCTGGGGCGGCGCCAAGGCCGAGGAGGCCGCGACGGTCCCGGGCTCGTACGCCGAGCTCCAGGACCGTCTCCGGGAGGCGGCGCTGCGCCAGGGGCCGCCGAAGTTCGACGCTCGCGACCTGGGCGCGCTCGAGGCGGGCCCTCCGCTCGACGCGATGGGCTCGATCCGCTTCTACGACCACCGCCAGACTTTGGGCGGGGAGCCCGTCGGCCGGAGCTTCATCGAAGGCTGGCTCGAGGCGCGCCTGCGCAGCCCGTCCACGCCGCCCGAGGCGATGCTGGCGCTGGCCAAGCTCCGCGAGGAGCGCGCCGACGAGGTCCGCCGCTCCGGGGCCGCCGCCGCCCGCGCCCGCGCCGACATGGCGCTCGCCCGCCTGCGCTTCGACGCGGCGCTGATGCGCTGGTCCGAGGGCGTGGGCATCGGAGAGGCGGCGCGCGCCCGCGTCGCCCGCGACCTGGCCGAGACCGCCGCCTTCCTCCATCTTCCGCCCGGCACTCCCCCCGAGGCGCTGCTGGCCCTGCTTCCGGCCCACTCCGACGGCGACCTCGCGGCCGCCGCGGCCCGCGAGGTCGCCGAGGCGGAGGCGTTCGACCTCGACCTCCTCAAGAAGACCTTGTTCACGCAGGGCCTGCCCGAGGAGCTCGCCGGGCGCGACCGCCTGCCTCAGCTGCGCGCCGACCTGCTCGCCGAGAAGATGAGCTCCCGCGGCTTCACCCCGCTGGCCGCCGTCGGCCTGTTCCGCGGCACGTGGGTGCAGGGCGCCTTCCTCGAGGCGCCGGACCCCGAGCGCGTGCGCGCCGGTCTCGTCGAGGTCATCGACGACGCGCTGCGCCGCGAGCTCGAGGACTCCTCGCGCCTGCAGAGCCTCTCTCTCCTCCTTCATACGCTGATGGCCTCGGTGGCCGAGAAGACGAGGCTCGTCGCGGCCCTGCGCCTGCGCGAGCTCGCCGCCCGCCGCGACCTCCTCGGCGCCGTCGAGCGCGTGCGCCTCAAGCTCTCCCCCGTCTCCGAGATCGCCGACGCCCAGGCCGAGACCTCCCGCGCGCAGTTCGAGTTCGTCGCCGGCACGCAGGCGCTGGCCGAGGACTTCGCCCGCCTGACCGCCGAGCTGTCCGCCCTCGGCGTCTCCCCCGCGGTCTACGCGCGCCCCCGCGCCGCCGACGGCGGGCGCGATCCCCTGGAGCCCGCCGAGCGCACCGCCCGCGCCCGCCTGCTCGCCTGGTGGGCCGACCGCCTGCTCGACGCCGATTTCGAGCGCCGCAACGACGAGCTCCTCGCCGGCGCCCCGGAGTCCATCCGCGCCGAGCTGCGCGTGCTCGTCGAGCGCTACCGGGTCGCCGCGCGCGACGAGGCGGCGGTCAAGAGCAACGACTACGACCCCGCCGAGCGCCTCGACCGCTTGATGAAGGTGGACCTCCAGGGCCGCCGCCGCCTCATCGAGGGGACCTTGGAGCGCATCCTGTCCGAGCTCCAGGCGGGCGATCCCTCGCGCGCCTCCTCGTGGACCGGCCTGATGGGCTTCCTCCGCCAGGAGGCCGGCGCCGCCGCCGAGGCGGAGGGCTCGGTGCTCGCGGCCGAGGGCGCGGTCGGCGCCGAGCTCTCCCTCGTCTACTGGTCCGCCGTCAAGGCTCCGCCCGCCCTCGACAAGCCCGTGCGCCGCCTCATCGAGCTCGACGCGTCCGTCGCCAAGCTCCGCCGCGAGGCCCAGGCGGCGTGGCTGTCGCGCTCCGCCTCGCCGACCGACCATCTGCTCAAGGACAAGGCGCTCGACGCCTACGTCTCGGCGCTCGACGCCTTCGACGCGGAGCTCGCCCGCGTCCTCGATCTGCCCGAGACGGCCGCCGACGCGGCCTGGACGCGCTCCCTCGACGGCCTGTTCGGCGTGCGAGCGAGCCTCGCGCGCCGCCGCGGCCGCCTGCAGTACGGCCGCGGACTTCTGACCCTCGAGGCGGCGATCTCGCTCGGCGAGTCCCGCCTGCTCGCCCTGCGCTTCGACCCGTCGGAGATCCGCGAGATCGGCCCCGCGTCGGAGAACCTCGCCTTCCTGCGCGGCATGAAGGCGCGCTGGACCGGCCGCGCCGATCCCCTCCCCGCCCTCGTCGCCCTGCGGAGCAAGGACGGCGTGACGTGGTCCTCCCCGGCCGAGGTCCGTCGCCTGGAGACGGCCGGCCGCGTCAGCGACCTCGCCGGCCGCCGCTTCGTCTCGCCCGAGCGCTGGGTCGGACGCGCGCCGGCGGCCGCCGACGAGGCCCTCGCCGTGGGCTGGTCCGAGGTCGTCGAGGGCGACGACGCCGCGCGCGAGCGCCTGGCCCAGGTCCGCGCGCGCCGGGACGAGGCCGCCCGCCGCGCCGCCCTCGACCGCGCTTTGGCCTCCGCCGAGGTCGTGCTCGACGGCGGCGCCGCCGGCGCGTCTTTGACCTTGGGCGACCTGCGCCGTCTCGAGGGCGAGGGCCGCGTCCTGTGGTTCGAGTCCCGCCCCGACCCGCGCACCGGCCTGCGCAAGGCCGTCCCCGTTCCCGCCGCGCGCCTGCGCGCTCCCTCCGACCTGATCGCGCTCGTGCGCGTCGACGGGCCGGCTCCCGACGCCGCGGCCTTCCCCTCGCTCGAGGCCCTGGAGTCGTCGGGCGCCTCCGCCTCCTACCGCCGCGCCGAGCTCGGCCGCGCAGGCCTGCTCGCGCTGGCCGCCGAGGCGAGGGCGCAGGCGCTCGCCGCGCGCCGCGCCGGCTGGCTCAAGCTCAAGCTCTCGTCGTGGGGCTTCGCCCTCGACGAGAGCGGCGAGGTCGCCGCCGTGTACCTCGACGAGGCCGAGCTCGAGAAGGCCGCCGCCGGCGCCCGCGATCCGAAGGATCCCGCGCACGCGTGGACCTTCCACGAGACCGCCGGCCTCTCCGTCGGCCTGAGCGAGGACGGGACCGTGGTCGCCGTCCGCTTCGGCTCGAAGACCGTTTCCCTGGGCGGCGTCGCCGCGCGCTGGCTCGGCGAGGCCCCGCTGGCGCTCGAGACCGACGCGCAGGGCCGCGTGCGCCGCGTCTTCGACGACAAGGAGTCCTTGTCCCGGAAGGCCGGCGGCTGGTGGGTCGAGGACGCCTCGGGCCGCGTCTGGAAGGACACGGACGTGGAATACGCCCCGACGGCCAAGCCCAAGCGCTGGATCGATCCCGAGACCGGCTTCTCCGTGACGCTCGGCCGCGAGCTCGAGGCGGCCCGCCTCGAGTCGGCGCGCCGCGCCGCCTCCGCGGCCCGGCACTGGGCCTACTCCCCCGGGCAGTGGCCCGACCTCCTCTTCGAGCTGCCGCGCGGCGTCGTGCAGATCCCGATCGAGCTGCTGACCGGCCGCGACCCGAACCAGCACGGCTACCTCGGCGGCGCTTACGCGCGGCGCGGCGAGGGCGGGGCCGCCGTCCGCCGCGGCCCCGGCGGGACCTTGCTCCACGCCATCGACGTCCTCGGCCTGCTCCCCGACCCGGTCCAGCGCTACTTCGACCCGAGCCAGTTCCCCGCCGTCGTCGACAACGACGGCGCGCTCAACCCCGGCGAGGGCGAGCACTCCAAGGACCCGAGCACGGTGGACGGCCGCCTGAACCTCATCTTCGGCTCCGGCGCCCTGATGCGCGAGACTCGATGGGCCCAGGAGGAGCGCGAGGCCTCCCGCGCCGCGGCCCTCTCCGCCTTCCGCGGCGGCGCGCGCCGCGAGACGCTCGAGACCGTGCGCGGCCGCGCCGGCAATTACGCCGAGGCCTACACCCGCGCCGAGACCGGCCGCGCCGCCTTCCTCGCCGCGCTCGGCGAGCTCGGCCTCGGCGCCGGAGAGAACGGCGGCACGCTCTCCGCCGATCCCCGCCGCGCCGCGACGGACCGGGTCGTGATGGATTATCTTCTGACGCTCGGCGCGGAAGGCCAAGAGACTCGTCTCCGTTTGTATGAGGAGGAGCTCAAGAGGCTCGAGGCCCGCCCCGAGGCGAAGGCCGACGGCTTCGACGCCGAGCTCGCCGCCGCTCAGGCCTCGCTGTCCGCCGCCCTCGCCGCGCGCCGCGCCGCCGAGGAGGCGGTCCGCAGCCTCGTCCCGAACATGCCCGGCGAGTCCCCCCTCGTCCGCCGCCTCGCGGCGCTTTAGCCGCGGCTGCTTCCGGAAACAGCCGGGTGAACGGCCGGTCATCCGCGAAATACTACAATGTCGCATGGATCTCGCCGCGCTGTTCGGCCCTGAAGGCGCATTGGCGCGCGCGCGCTCCGGCTACGAGCCCCGTCCGCCGCAGGAGGCCATGGCCGGAGCGGTGTGGCAGTCCCTCGAGCGCGGCGGGGACCTCGTCGTGGAGGCGGGCACCGGGGTCGGAAAGAGCCTCGCGTATCTCCTTCCGGCGGCCTTATGGGCGGCGACGCGCGACCGGCGCGTGATCGTGTCCACGCATACGCGAGCCTTGCAGGAACAGCTTTTGAATCACGAGCTGCCCACGGCGGCGCGGGCGCTGGAGGCGCTGGGATTGCCCTTGAGATACGCCATGCTCATGGGGGCCGACAATTACCTTTGCGTCCAACGGCTTGCCAGACTTCGCGCCAGACCGGACTCCGTCTCCGAGACCGGCAAAGAAATCATCGAGCGGCTCGACGCCTGGACCCGCGACGCGCAGTCGGGCCACCGCTCCAACCTCCCCGAGCTGATCCCGCAGAACATCTGGGATCGCGTGGCGCGCGACACCGACGTCTGCATGGGGCCGGGCGGCCCGTACTGGGACCGCTGCCTGTGGCGGCGGGACCGCGAGCGCGCCGACCGGGCGCACATACTCGTCGTCAACCACGCCCTCCTGCTGTCGGGCGCGCGCCTGCCCCCGTCCGACGCGATGATCCTCGACGAGGCGCACAACCTCGAGGACGCCGCGTCCGCGCGCTACGGCGTGGCGGCGGGCCTCGGCCGGGCGGTGGCCTTGACCGAGGAGGTGCGCGTCGCGGCCAAGCTCTACGCGGACGAGTCCCTGTCGGCCCTCGCCGACGAGGCGGCCGCGGGCCTCGGCCGCTTTTTAGAGGACCTCGCCCGCGGCAGCGGCCTGACCGCCCCCGACGAGGAGAACCAGGGCAAGCTTCTCGAGCGCACGCCCGACGCGCCGCCGCCCGAGCTGCTCGCCCTCGACAAGGCGCTCGCCGAGGCCGCGGCCGCCGCCGAGGGCCGCGCCGACGAGACCGAGATGCGCATGCTCCACGCGCGCGTGGCGCAGTTCGGCCACGACCTGATGGCCGTGCTCAAGCCCGACTCGTCGGCGACCGCGCGCTGGGTGGCCTGGCCGCGCACGGGCCCGGAGCTGCGCGCCGCCCCGCTCGACGTGGGCCGGCGCCTGGCCGAGGGCCTGTTCTCCCGCGGCATCCCCGCCGTCCTGACCTCGGCGACCTTGTCCACCGGCGACGGCCTGAAGGACTTCAAGGCGCGCGTCGGCCTGCCCGAGGCGCGCGAGCTCGTCCTCGACTCGCCGTACGACTACTCCACGCAGGCCGCGTTCTGGGCCGTCGAGGGCATCCCCGACCCCAAGGACGAGGAGGCCCACGCCGCCGCGATCACCCAGGCCTGCGCCGACATCGTCGCGCGCGTGCCGGGCGGCGTCTTTCTCCTGTTTTCCAGCTGGAAGCTCCTCAAGCGGGTCCACGGCCTTCTGCGCAAGAAGATCGCCGACCGCCCGGTGTGGGCGCAGGGCGCCTCGGGCCACGAGGCGCTCGTGCGCGAGTTCGAGAGCGCCGGTGACGCGGTGCTCCTCGGCGTGGACACCTTCTGGCAGGGCATCGACGTGCCCGGGGAGGCGCTGTCCTGCGTCGTGCTCGTGAAGCTCCCCTTTCCGAACGTCTCCTCCGCCCTGGAAGAAGCCCGGCGGCGCTGGCTCGAGGAGAACGGCCGGGACTACTTCAAGGACTGGTCCTTGCCCCGCGCCGTCATGAAGTTCCGCCAGGGCTTCGGCCGCCTGATCCGCACCGGGACCGACCGGGGCGCGGTGGTGTGCCTGGACTCGCGCGTGCTCAAGAAGGGCTACGGGAAGATATTCCTGCGGTCCCTGCCGCCGTGCAAAAAACTGAACGGATTGGACGAGCTCGAGGCGTTCTTCAAACCCGCCGTAGGCGCTTGAGCTCTTTCATCAGGATCAAGATCTCGGTGTCCATCTCGCCGCGGAGGGTGAGCCGATACATGCGGAAGTCCGCCTGCAGGGACAACAACGGATGAGTGAACGTCGCCGGTCTGTTTTTTTCGTAAAAGAAGTGACCGGCCCAGGCGAAGCCATAAGCAACGACGACGGATGAAACGGCAAGGAATGGAGTGCTCGTTACGAGGGCCGCGGCGGCAAGAACGATCCCTAGGGTCGTTCCGACGGCGTGTAAACGGCGGTTGATCGGGTTTAGATGCTGAGACACATAGTAAGGCCAGAATTCGGCGGCGGTCATCGATGAGATTCTATAATAACGGCGTGAAGCGATTTATATTTCCCGCCGTTTTGATGTTGTTGGCGATGCCGGGTCAGGCGGTATTCACCCGATCCTTGATGGATCGGACCGACACCGAACCTTTATTCGACTCGGAGTATTTCCTGGATCTCAACAGCTTCGCGTGGTCGAGAGCGTGGGATGACGCCTGGTCCGCGTCCTCCGGCGGCTATCGCGTCAACGGCGCGTCCCTTGATTGCTGCGACCTCTACCTTGATCAGACCCTCTTGTTCACGCGCCGCCTGACTCCTCGCCTCGAGTTCCGCTTTCGTTATGTCGAGCTCTCCGACAAAGACCGGCAAGAGACTCATGCGTGGCTCGAATTCGAGCACGACTTGGGCGCGGGCTGGTCGGCGGAGGTGTTCGGGGAGCCCACCTATCGTAAGGAAGACGCGGACATCGGCTTGGGCGTGCGCTGGCGGCGCGGCGGCTGGGAGGCGCGGGCGCGGCGCTCGGCGGTGGATTGGAACCTCAACGGGCGCGGCAGCACCACGCAGAGCTACTCGCTCAAGCCCTATACCGATGAGCTCTCCTTCCTCGCGCCGCTCGGCGCCTGGAGCCTGCGCCTGGCCGGCGACCTCGACGAGCCGACGCGGCGGCTGATCCCCGACGAGAGGCGTTCGTTCCTCTACCGGCGTCTGCGCGCTCGCGCGGAGGCCGGGACCGACGAAGGCTGGGCCCCGCGCCTGCGCTACTCCTACGAGGAGCAGGCGAAGCTCAACAGCGTGGCTCCCGGCGGGACGGGGACCTCCGAGGAGGCCCGCCGCAAGGTGCACGAGGCGTCCGTCTCGGGACGCGTCCGCCCTTCGCCGGACGACGAACTCGAGCCGGGCGCGGCCTTCCTCCTGCGCGCCGCGCGCACGGACCTCCCGGGAACGCCCTCGGGCGGGTCGTTCTACCGCCGCTGGGAGGTCCAGCCCTACCTGCGCTGGCGCCGGAGCCTGAGCGCCCGCCTCACGAGCGAGCTCTCCCCCTCGTTCTCCATCGGCGAGAACCGCCTGCGCCGTCCCGGCGGCGCCGGGCCCGAGCGCTACGAGTCCGTCGGCGAGGCGAAGCTCGGCGCGGCGCTCGAGCTCAAGTTCGGCACGGCCGGCCTGATCACTTTGGGCGGCGTCGTCGACGTCGACAAGCCGGGCAAGGCCTGGGACGGCGGCAGCGTCAAGGCGATGTTCCTCTTCTAAAAAAAGAACGGCCGGACCTCGAGTGAGATCCGGCCGCCCGTCGTCTTGAGATTCGGAGAGGGAGGGATTCGAACCCTCGATACAAGTTTTCACTCGTATAACGGTTTAGCAAACCGTCGGTTTCAGCCGCTCACCCACCTCTCCAGAGATCGTGATCGGACGCGGCCGAAGCGATTCTAGCAAATCGCGCGAAGATCGGGGGCGATCTTCGGGTCGTCACGCGGACGTGACCCGGATACGGTGGACTTTCTCGGGCCCGCAGAGCTACGATGCGGCGAGGAAAGTGATGCGAGGCCATGAGCCCGTCGCCGGTCATCTTGTCCGCTCGGCGCTGCGAGCGCGCCCCGATGAGAGCGCGGCCGCGGTCCTGGCGCGGCTCGCGGCGGAGAAGCCGGCGAGCGTCGAGCTCGTGCTCGTGGTGGATCATGACGGCCGGTTGACCGGCGCCGTTCCGCTCGCGAAGCTGCTCGCGCTGGAGCCGGGCCGCCCGCTCTCGGAGGCGGCGGAGGAAGGGTTCCCGAGGACCACGGCCGACGCCGACCAGGAGCGCGCGGCGTCGCTCGCGCTCCATCGAGGCGTGGATGCTCTTCCCGTCGTGGACGCGAAGGGACGGCCGCTGGGCGTGATGCCGGCTCAGGCGCTGCTCCAGGTGCTGCGCCGCGAGCACGTCGAGGATCTGCACCTCCTCGCCGGCATCCAGCGCGAGGGAGCGCAGGCGCGCCATGCGATCGAGGACCCGCCCATGCGTCGCGTGCGCCACCGCCTCCCGTGGCTGCTGGTCGGCTTGGCGGGCAGCTCGGTCGCCACCGCCGCGATGGCGGCCATGGAGGAGACGCTGCGGGCCAACATCAAGATCGTCTTTTTCGTGCCCGCGCTGGTGTATCTCGCCGACGCCGTCGGCACCCAGACCGAGACGGTCGCCGTGCGCGGGCTTTCGCTCACCCGGGCCGGTCTGGCCCCTCTGCTCGCGGCCGAGCTGCGCACCGGGATGCTGCTCGGGGCGATACTCGGCGGGATCAGCATCGCGCCGATCTGGCTGTGGTCCGGCGACATCCGGCTGGCCTCGGCCGTGGCCGCGTCGATCTTCGCCGCCGGCACCGTCGCGAACGGCCTCGGCCTGCTCTTCCCCTGGACGCTCAAGACGCTCGGCTTCGATCCGGCGTACGGCACCGGCCCGGCCAGCACGGTGGTCCAGGACGTGTGCACGATCCTCGTGTATTTCGCGATCGTGAGCGCGTTCGGGCTCTGAGACGGATCGTCGTCATATGTTTACACCGCCGCAGCAGACTCCCGGCGCCGGGCATCCTACAATCATCTCCGTGACCGCTCTCACCAAGTCCGAGGTCCGCTCTCTCCCGCCCGCCTCCCGGCGCCTCGCGTCCCTTCACGAGATCGGCTGGGTGCTGCTGTCCCCGATCTCGGGCGTGGAGACCACGGTCTCCGCCGTGCTGGCCGTCATCGTCGAGGCCGTCCCCCTGCGCGGCGCGGTCCTCGTCGAGTGCCGCGACTCGCGGGCGCGCCTGTTCGCCTGGCTCTCCGCCGGGGACCGTCCCGAGCGCCTCGCCTGTCTCGAGCGCCGGGCCGAGGCCGCCTTCGAGCTCGTCACCGGCCTCCCGCCCGCGGACCTCGAGACGCGCCGGGCCCCGCTTCCCGGCGCGGCGCCGGCGGAAGACGCTTCCCCCGAGCCGCTCGTCATCCCGCTGGCCCTGCGCGGGCAGGCGGCCTTCGGCGTGCTCCAGCTCGAGACCGCGGCCGCGGTCGACCGCGAGGACCGCGTCTTCCTCGAGACCGCGGCCAACCAGGTCGCGATCGCGATAGACCGCTACTACGGCCGCCGCCGGGAGCGCCTCCTGCGCCGCCAGGCCGAGCACTCCGAGAAGGAGGCCCGGCGCGTCAGCGAGAACCTGGAGCGGCTCGTCGCCGAGCGCACCGCCCGCCTCGAGCAGACGGTCAAGGACCTCCACTCCTTCGCCTACTCGATCGCCCACGACCTGCGCGCGCCGCTGCGCCACATCCACGGCTACACCGAGTTCGTCGTCGAGCGCGCCGACCCCGAGTCCAAGCGCTTCGCGCGCCGGATCATGGCCGCGTCCGTGCGCATGGACCATCTCATCTCGGACCTCCTCCAGTTCAGCCGCCTGACGCTCGACGAGGTCGCTCCCGCGCCGGTGACTCCCTCCCCCGTCCTCGCCCAAGTGATCTCGGAGCTGGACTCCCAGATCCGCGAGAAGAAGGCCCGCGTCGACGTCGAGCCCTCCCTGCCGGCCGTGATGGGCGACCCCGGGCCCTTGTCCCTGATCTTCTCGAACCTCCTCTCCAACGCCCTGAAGTTCACGCCCGCGGGCGTGCCGCCCTGGGTCCGCGTGCGCAGCGAGCGGCGCGACGGCTGGGTCCGGCTCATCTTCGAGGACGACGGGATCGGCGTGGCTCCGGCCTACCAGAGCAGGATCTTCGAGGTGTTCCAGCGCCTGCACACGGCGGAGCAGTACCCGGGGACCGGCATCGGCCTGGCCATCGTGCGCCGGGCGGCGGAGCGCATGGGCGGGTGCTGCGGCGTGGAGTCCGCGCCGGGGCGGGGCAGCAGGTTCTGGGTGGAACTGAAGAAGGCGCAATGACCGTGAGGGAGGCGCACAGGATGATTCGAAAGACCGCGACGGGCGAGGCGGAGGCCAAACGGCGTCAGGGCGCCGTGGACGGACGCGAGATCGTCGCCGCGATACGCGACGGAAGCCTCACGCGCGGCCAGTTCGACGCGTGGCGCTCGCTGCGCCGCCGCACGGCCGGGAACATCGTGATCACGCTCCGGGACTCGAAGCCGCCGCGCCGCGCGGCGCGCAGGCACAAGGGCCGGCGTTAGCGCTTCGGGAACAGGTCGACGACGCGCGAGGCCACGGGGCCGTTCGGGTCGACGCCCAAGCGGCTGAAGCCCCTGCGCGCGCTATCGCGCGTCGGCCTCACGCCCTCCGCGAACTGAGTGAGGGGCGGCTTCCCCGACTTCTGCGGCATCGTGTAGCCGGCGAACAGCAGGATCCCGACGGGGAAGGACAGCTCGAGGAGGACCTTCGCGGCGCCGCTGCCGAGATCCAGGATCTTGTCGAGGAACCAGACGGCCACCGCGCCGCCCGCGATCGCCGAGATCATCACGACGTGGTATATCTCCCCCTTCCAGTCCGGGTAGCTCACCGCGATCGCGCCGTACGCGAGCAGGCCCAATATCAAGGCTCTGATCAGCGCCAAGAGGCCTCCGACTTCAGGGTCAGGTGGATCTTCAAGAAGGGCTCGCCGAAATCCGACGGCAGAGCCGGGAACGGCGCCGCGGCCTGCACTGCCTCGACGGCGGCGTCGTCGAACGCGGAATCGCCGGAGCTCGACTCCATCCTCAGGTCCACGAACGCCCCGTTGCGCACGATGGAGAACACCACCGTCCCCTCGCCCGACGCGGCGGGCATCCTCTTCTTCCACGACACCCACAGCATCTGCCTCACCTGGGTGATGTACCAGGGGTAGGGGAAATTGGGCAGGTCGGTCGAGATGCCGGCGGCGTCGCCGGGCATCCCCGACGCCGCCCCCGCGCCCTGGCTCATCGCGGCCTGCGTCCCCCCCGACATCGAGGGCTTGGGCGGCGCCTTCCGGTCGGTCCAGCCCGACAGGAGGCTCGGCCGCGGCAGAGCGACGGCGCGGTGCTTCTTCGTCGCGAACGAGTCCGGGTCCTCCGCTTGGGGCGTGGGGCGCGCCGGCGCGGCTTCTGGTTCCGGCTTGGCCGCCGAAACGGGGCCGGCGGACTGCAAAGCGGCGGGCCCCCCGACGAAGTCGATCATGTAGACCTTGTCGGCCTTCTTCAGGGCCGAGGGCGCGTAGAAGGCGGCGGCGGCGATGAACGCGACGTGCAGGCCGGTGGAACGCGCGAGGTACGGCTTCAGCGCGCCGGTCATGACGCGTCCGGGGTGACTCCGATGCCGAGCTTGCCGACCCCGAGCTTCTTCGCGAAGTCGAGCACCATCACGACCTTCTCGACGGGGGTCAGGCGGTCCGCCTGGACGAGCACGGTCTTGCCCGAGGCCTTCGACAGCCGCAGGGTCATCTCGCGCTCGACCTTCTCCCACTTCACGGCCACGCCCTCGATCGTCACGGCGCCGTTCTTGGTGATCTGGATGGTGATCGCCGAGTCCTGCGCGGCGGGCGCGCCGGACGAGGCCTTGGGCAGCTTCACCGTCAGCTGATGGTTCACGAGGATCGGGGTCAGCACCATGAAGATGATCACCAGGATCAGCGAGACGTCGATCAACGGCACTAAGTTCATCTCCGCGAACACGCGGCGGCGCTTGGGGGCGCCCGTCTCGACGTGCATCTAGCGGTGAGCCCTCTCGGCGAGGCCGTCCAGGACCTCGTCGATCATCCACCGCAGCTCGGACTCGAACTGGGAGATCTTCTGGTTGAAGTGGTTGAAGGCGGCGACCGCGGGGATGGCGACGAGCAGGCCCGCGGCGGTGCAGATCAGCGCCTCGGAGATGCCGACGGCCACGAGGCCGGGCCCCGCGCCGGCGGCGCTGGCCAGGTCCTTGAACGCGCGCATGACGCCGAGCACCGTGCCGAACAGGCCGATGAACGGGGCCACGGAGGCGATGGTGCCCAAGGTCGAGATCCCGCGCTCGAGCTCGGCGACGGCGCGCTGGGAGGCGCGCTCCGCGGCGCGGCGGCGCTCGTCGCGGTTGGTCGGGCCGCTCAACGTCGCCATGACGACGCCGGAGGCGAGGCCTTTGTGGCTCTTCGCGAAGGCGGCGGCGTCGGGGAGCTTGCCGGCTTCGGCGGCGGCCCGCACCTTGGACAGGAACTCGACGGCTCCGCCGGTGGTCCGCTTGAAGAACTTATAGCGCTCCCAGATGAGGGCGACGCAGTAGACCGACAGCAGGATCATGAAGACGAGAACCGGTCCGCCGGCGATGAGGATATCCTTGATGCCTGCCTGTTGTCCCATGCCGTGATTATATATTTTAATGCCGGGACATGAAGAGAGTGGTCGTCGAGCGTCCCGGCGGGCACGAGGCGCTGGCTCTCGTCGAGGAAGCCGACCCCGTCCCCCTCCCCGGCCAGGTGCGCGTGCGGGTCCGCGCCGCGGGGATCAATTACGCCGACACCATCGTGCGCGAGGGCTGGTACGAGGCGGCCAAGGGCAAGTATCCCATCACCCCGGGGTTCGAGTTCGCCGGCGTCGTGGACGACGACGCGGGCGGCTTCAAGGCCGGCGACCGCGTGTTCGGCTTCACGCGCTTCGGGGGCTACGCCTCGGTCCAGGCGGTGGCGTCGGGGCGTCTGCGGCTGATGCCGGACGACTGGTCGTTCGCCGACTGCGCGGGGGTCCCGGCGACGCACTTCACGGCGTACCACGCGCTCCATCAGACGGCGAAGGTCGCCTCGGGCGAGACCTTGTTGATCCATTCCGCCGCGGGCGGGGTGGGCACGGCCCTCCTTCAGCAGGCGAAGCTCGCCGGGTGCAGGACCGTCGCGGTCGTGGGCTCCGCGGCGAAGGCGAAGGTGGCGCGTGAGTTCGGCGCCGACGCGGTCGTCGTGCGCGGGCCCTCCCTCTGGAAGGACGTCGACAAGGCCGCGCCGGAGGGGTTCGACGCGATCTTCGACGCGAACGGCGTGACGACGCCTCGCCCCGGGTTCAAGAGGCTCAAGCTGGGCGGGCGGCTCGTCATCTACGGCTTCGCGGAGATGTTCCCGCGCGGCAAGCGGCCGTCGGCGCTCTCTTTGGCGTGGAACTGGCTGCGCGTGCCGCGGTTCTCCCCGCTCGAAATGACGGCGACGAACCGGGCCGTGATGGGGTTCAACGTCGTGTTCCTCACCGACAAGGCGGAGCTCGCGCGGGACGGCTTCGACGCGATCTCCGGGTGGCTGAAGAAGGGTCTGCTCAAGAAGGCGCCGGTGACGGAGTTCCCGGTCGAGCGCGTCGCGGACGCGCACCGGGCTCTCGAGTCGGGCGACACGGTCGGGAAGCTCGTCCTGACTTTCCCGCATACAGCGGAACGAAATAACTATTGATAATCACTGTTCCCGGGAATAGTGATTATCATTAGTGACAGATCGATTCGACGGATCCGGAGAGCCTCCTTCTTCTAAATGACAAAAACATGGCGTTCCCCGCTTTTTCCCACTATAATCCGTGAGCGGACCTTGTCCGGAACTTGACGGAGGACCTTTCGATGAAGACTTTGACTTTCGCGCTCCTCGCCGCCGTCGCCTTCCTCCTTCCCGCCTGCGCCGTCCAGCAGACGGACGGCGGCGGTCTGGCGTCCACCGGCATGATGCGCGCGTCCTCCGGCTCGGGCGGCTTCACCTATATGCCCACCCAGGCCCCCGGCGCGCGTCTTCCCTCCGACCGCCTCCCCCGCCTGCTGCTCGGCAAGGTCTCCGACGAATCCGGCGGCGGCGAGTTCCGCGGCCCCATCGGCTACAACCTCAACGTCCGCTGGTCCGAGGTCGTCTCCGACGCCCTGAACACCGAGCTCGGAAGAGTCGGCTGGCCCGTGACGCGGAGCAAGGACCTCGCGGGCGCGACCTTGAAGGCCACCGTGACCAAGGTGTACGCCCAATGGGGCGCCGGCTTCATGGTCCGCGTGACCGGCGAGATCCGCATCGGACTGATCCTGCGCGACGCCAACAACGTCGACGTCTGGGAAGGCGAGCTGACCGGCAGCGGCATCGGCACGGCCGGCGGCGGCGGCATCCCCGGCAACGGCATCAAGCAGGCGCTCGGCGCGGCGTTCACCGACGCCATCGGCAAGCTCGGCGGAGTCCTCGAGGCCGAGCGGCCCTGGGAGCAGCTCGGCAAGGCCCGGCCCGCCGCGATCGCCGCGGCGCCCGCGCGCGCGACGGTCGAGGAGCCCGCGCCCCCCGTTCCCGGCTGGTCGGACGTGGACCAGGTGCCCTCGGCCCGGGCCAAGCGCAAGGGACACGCCGTCATCATCGGCATCGAGCGCTACCGCACCAAGCTCCCCCTCGCGGACTTCGCCGCCGGCGACGCCGTTCTCATGGGCAAGTACGCGACCGCCGTGCTCGGCTATCCCGAGGAGAACGTCGTCGTCCTGAGCAACGACGCCGCCGCCAAGAGCGACTTCGACAAGTACTTCGACAAGTGGCTGCCCAACCGCGTGGAGAAGGACGACGAGGTGCTGGTGTACTTCTCCGGCCACGGCTCGCCCAACGCGACGACCGGCGACGCCTTCCTGGTGCCGTACGACGGCGATCCCACCTACCTGGAGGAGACGGGCTACCCGCTCGCGAAGCTGTACGCGGCCCTGGGCAAGCTGCCGACGAAGAAGACGACCGTCGTGCTCGACTCCTGCTTCTCAGGCGCGGGCGGACGCTCGGTGCTGGCCAAGGGCGCGCGGCCGCTGGTGGCGGTGAAGACCGCGGAGGCCGGGGCCGGGATCACGGTGATCGCCGCGTCGTCGTCCGATCAGATCAGCAACTCCTATCAAGAGAAGGGCCACGGCCTGTTCACCTATTTCTTCCTGAAAGGCCTCAAGGAGAAGGGCAGCGACCTGAAGGCCGCCTTCGAGTACCTCAAGCCCGAGGTCGCCAAGGTGGCGCGGCGCCAGTACAACACCGAGCAGGAGCCGCAATGGCGCGAGGGGCGCTGACCCTCGTCGCGATCTCGGCCGCCGCCGCGCTCGCCGTTTTCCTCCACGCGCCTATACCGCAGGATCAGGCGTACCACGCCTTCGCCGACGTACGGCCCCTGTTCGGACTTCCCAATTTCGGCGACGTGATGTCGAACGCGGCGTTCCTGGCCGTCGGCCTGTACGGCCTGCGCCGAAAGCCCTTGATGAACCGCCCGGCGTACACGACCTTGTGCGCCGGGGTCCTGCTGGTGAGCCTCGGCTCGGCGTACTATCATCAGGCTCCCTCCGACGCGACCCTCCTCTGGGACCGCCTGCCCATGACCGTGGCGTTCATGGCCTTGTTCTCGATGATGCTCGAGGAACGGGTGACGAGCGTCAAGACCTTGCCGGTCCTGCTCGCGCTCGGCATCGCGAGCGCTTTGTATTGGCGTGAGACCGGCGATCTGAGGGCATACATGCTCGTGCAATTCTTGCCGTTGGTCCTCCTGCCGTTGATCCTGCTCCTGTTCCCGCGAAAATATCTGGATGGGCGTCTCCTGATGGTCGCCGTGGCTTTTTATGTCCTTGCGAAGGCACTCGAGACCTACGACCGTCAGGTGTTCTCCTCCATCGGTATCGTCAGCGGCCACACTCTCAAGCACCTGTCCGCCGGCGTCGCCTCGTTCTTCGTCATCGCCGCCGTGCCCGCGAAGCCCGCCGGCTGAACTATCCTTGAGGATGGTATTGCGGCGGGGTCCAGAGTTGATAAACTCAATCCCACGATGAGAAACACCGTCTACGCCTCGCTTTTCCTGGCCCTCTCCGCGGCGCTCTCCCAGGCCGCCGCCCCCACGCTCGAGGCCCCTCCCGGCTGGAAGGACGTCCTGGGCGAAGGGAAGGTGCGCAACGCCGTCATCGCCCTGAAGGGCCCGGAGACGGCGTCCTTCATCGTCAAGCGCGCCCCCTCGGCGCCGCTCGACAATCCCGCGGGGACGCGCGGCTATCTCCACGACGTCCTGGGCGGCCTGCGCGAGGGAAGCCGGCAGGATTATCGCTCGAGCGGGCGCGTGGAGACGCGCGTGTTCCGCAACGGCCTGACGGCTCAGATGCTGCGCGCCCAGCTCGCGGGCGAGGACCGGGTGATCATCGCCTTGTTCGGGACCGGCGGGACCCCGCACCTGGCGGTGCTGATGAGCGCGGCCCCGGAGGCGATGGTCAATTCCCTGCTCGGCGCGATCCAGACCGGGCGCGTCGAGGGCGCGGTGCAGAGCGCGGGCGTCAAGCGCAGCCTCGACGGCCAGCTGGAGCTGTCGCTCGGCGGCGGGCTGCGCTCGCGGGCGCTGCTGGACTCGGAGACGGCCAAGGGCTTCGTGCTCGTCGTCCAGGGCTCGGGCTCGGAGATCCTGTTCCAGAAGCTGTCGGAGGCGGACGCGACTAAGCCCGGAGAGCAGGCGGCGATCGTGCGCGAGCTGACGGCCGCGTCGGCCGGCGTGCCGGCGGAGCGGATCGCGCCGGTGCGGTCCGCGCCCACCGCGGCGGGACCCGTCGCCGTCTACTCGTGGGCCCGGTCCGGCCCGGCGGACAAGCTCTCCGTCGGCTACCTGCCGTGGGGCTACTGGGGCTATCAGCTGTTCGGACGCGGCCCGGCCGCCGACGAGCTGATGGTCGGGACCTTGGCGGCGCTCAAGGCCGGGTCCACGGCCGTGCCCGGCTTGCTGGCCTCGACGCCGCGGATCCCGATCGAGAAGCCGCTGCCCGCCCGCAAGCTGGCGCTGTGGGGCCTGGCGGCGCTCGGCGCCGTCGTCCTGCTGGCCTGGAGCCTGCGGCGCAAAACAGGTAGGCTACCCTCATGAGCGAGTCCAAGGACGACGTCAAGAAGGCGGCGCGCCTGCGCGAGGCGCGGGCGGCGATACTCGATCAGCTGGGACGCGTGATCGTCGGCCAGGAAGGGACGGTCGAGGAGGTGCTCATCGCGCTGTTCGCGCGGGGGCATTGCCTGCTCCAGGGCGTGCCGGGACTGGCGAAGACTTTGCTCGTGACGAGCCTGGCGCGCATACTGGACCTGCAGAGCTCGCGCGTGCAGTTCACTCCCGACCTGATGCCCTCCGACGTTACGGGCACCGAGATCCTGCAGGAGGACCCGGTCACCCGCGCGCGGGCGCTGCGCTTCGTGAAGGGGCCGGTGTTCGCCAACTTCGTGCTGGCCGACGAGATCAACCGCACGCCGCCCAAGACCCAGGCCGCGCTGCTCCAGGCGATGCAGGAAGGGCAGGTCACCGCCGGATCTCAGACGTTCGCGCTGCCTCGCCCTTTCTTCGTCATGGCGACGCAGAATCCCATCGAGCAGGAAGGGACGTATCCGCTGCCCGAGGCCCAGCTCGACCGGTTCTTCCTCCAGTCGCTGCTGGGCTACCCGACGCTGGAGGAGGAGCGGCGCATCGTCACCGAGACGACCGGCGCCTTCCTGCCCGACCTCAAGCCGGTGCTGACCGCGGCCGAGGTGCTGGAGCTCCAGGACCTCGTGCGCCGCGTGCCCGTGCCCGGGCCGGTCGTGGACATGGCGGTGAACCTGGTGCGGGCGACGCGGCCCAAGGACGCGCTGGCCTCCGACAGCGTCAAGCAGTGGGTGTCGTGGGGCGCCTCCCCCCGCGCGTCGCAGGCGCTGGTGCTGGGAGCGAAGGCGCGGGCGCTGCTCGAGGGGCGCCTCGTCGCCTCCCAGGAGGATCTCGTGCGCGTCGCCAAGCCCGTGCTGAGACATCGATTGGTGCTGAACTACCAGGCCGAGGCCGAAGGCGTGCTCGCGGACGACCTCATCGCGCGCCTGTTAGATGCGGTGGCTTGATCCGGAGTCGCAGGCCCGGCTGAAAGGCCTGGCGCTCTCCCCGAGACGCGCCTCCGGCCTGTCCGGCGCGCCGGGCAAGCACCGCTCGCTGGCCCGCGGCCATTCCCGCGACTTCGCCCAGCACCGGCCGTACTCCTACGGCGACGAGTCTCGGAGCATCGACTGGAAGGCGTACGCGCGCCTCGACCGCTTCTACGTGCGCGAGTTCCGCTCCGAGGACCGCATCCCCGTCTTCGTCCTGCTCGACCGCTCCGGCTCGATGGCCTACGCGGGCGCGGGGCGCCCGTCGAAGCTCGACCTGGGGCGCCGCGCGGCGGCCGGCGTCGCGTGGCTCGCGCTCTCGCAGGGCGACGAGGCCGGCCTCGTCGCCTTCGGGACGGAGGCGAAGCTCTCCTTGTCCCCGCGGGCGGGCGCGGCCCAACTCGGCGCGTTCGACGCGGCGCTGAGCGAGGTCGAGGCTTCCGGCGAGACCGACCTCGCCCGCGCCATCGAGGCCGCCGCCGAGGAGCTGCCGCGCCGCGGGATGGTGGTTCTGATCAGCGACCTGATGGGCGACACGGCGGGCGCGCTCAAGGCGGTGCGCGGCCTGGCCGCGCGGCGCCACGAGGTGCTGGTGCTGCGGACCATCGACCCCGACGAGCGCGACTTCCCGTATGACGGGCCCTGCCTGATGGAGGGCCTGGAGGGCGGCGAGCCCCTGTTCGTGGACGCGCGCGAGGCGGCGCCCGCCTACCGCGCCGCGTTCGCGCGGCAGGCCGAGGCCTACGCCGTCGCGCTGCGCCGCGCGGGCCTGGCCTACGCCACGGCGGAGACCGGCGGGCATTGGGAGGCGGCGCTGGGGCGCCTGCTCGCGCGGTGAGGTTCGGCCTCCCGGCGGCGCTGTGGGTCCTGCCGCTCGCGGCCCTGCCCGTCGTCGTCCACCTGCTGTCGCGGCGCGCCGCGCGGCGCGTGCCGTTCTCCGACCTGACCTTGCTCAAGGCCGTGGACGCGCGCGCCCGCCCCAAGGCGCGCCTGCGCGAGCTTCTCCTGATGACCGCGCGCTGCGTCCTGCTCGCAGCGCTCATTCTCGCGGCCGCCGCCCCGGCGCGGCGCGGCGACGCGGCGGCGGGCGGCGCGGGCCTCGACCTCGTGCTCCTGCTCGACGCGTCTTACTCGACGCGCGCGCGCGACGGCGTCACCGTCCGCTTCGACGCGGCCCGCGAGGCGGGCCGGCGCCTGCTCAAGCGCCTCGCGCCCGGCGACCGCGTCGCCGTGGGCGTCTTCGACGAGAAGCTCAAGGCGCCGCTCGCGTGGGGCGACGCTCGCGCCGCGGACGCGGCCCTGGCCGCCGCGCGCCCGGGCTGGCGGGGCACGAACGCCGCCGCCGCCCTGGCCGACGCGCGCAAGGCCCTGGAGGAGGCGCCGCGCGGACGCAAGCGCGCCGTCGTCGTCCTCGGCGACGGCGCGGAGCACGGCTTGCGCGAGGCCGCCCCTGCGCCCGCCGAGGGCGCCGCCGTGGTCGGACTGCGCTTCCCGGCCCTGCCCAACGCCTGGATCGCCTCCGCTGGGCCCGCTCCCGACTCGAGCGCGCGCTCTCCCCGCGTCGAGGTCCGCCTCGCGGCCTCGGGCGCTCCCGCCGTCACACCGCTCGACCTGTGGGTCGGCGACCGCCGCGCCGGCTCCGTCTCCGCCTCCGTCCCCGCCGGCGGCGAGGCCCGCGCGGCCTTGGCCCTTCCCGCCGCCGAGCAGAGCGCCGCCCCGTCCTGGACCGGCCGCGTCGCCGCCCGCGCCGGGGCGCTCGCCGAGGACGACCAGGCGCACTTCTCGATCGCCCACCGGCCGTCGCCGCGCGTGCTCGTGCTGTACTCCGACCCGCAGTTCTTCCGCGCGGGCAAGACCGGCTGGTTCCTGCGCGAGCTGTTCGGCGGCGGCCGCGAGACCTTGGCGGGCCGCGACGCGGACCTCCTGGAGGCCGCGCGCTGGAACGAGGCGGACCTGACCAGATATGGGACCGTGATGATGGCCGACGCGTCGCGCCCGTCGCCCGGGCTCTCGGCCGCGCTCGAGGCGTTCGCGGAGCGGGGCGGCGGCGTCGTCTTCATCCCGGGAGTCAGGGGCAACGAGGCCGACCTCGCCGCGTATCCGTGGCTTCCGGCGCGGCTCGGGGCGGCGCACGAGCCGTCCGCGCCGGGAATAAAGGCCGCGCGCGAGGGCGAAGCGACGTCGGGCTGGGGAGATCTGGACTTATCCAAGGTCGTCGTGCGCCGGATCTTCTTCCTCGAGCCCGCCGCCGGGTCCGAGGTGTGGGCGCGCGCGGCCTCCGGGGAGCCGCTGCTCGTCGCCGGGAGCATCGGACGAGGGCGGGCCGTCGTGTGGGCGTCTCCTCTCGACGCCGGCTGGACGAATCTCGGCCTCAAGCCGTTCTTCATCCCTTGGGCCCGCGCCTGCCTGGCCTTGAGCGTCCCCGAGTCCGCCCGCGACGCCGCAAGAAAAGTAAAGGTTGGAGACCCGATCGTCCGCGAGTGGTCGCGCGGCGAAGCCGCGCCGGATCGGATAACGGTGATCTCGCCCGAGGGCCGTCGCACGTCGTTGTCGGTTTCCGGCCGAAGGGCCGTTTTGCCGGAAGCTTCGACGCCCGGCTTATATACGTTCGTGGACGGCGTTCGCAGCGTGACCTTCGCCGCCAATATCGATCCGTCGCGCGGGGAGAGCGACTTGCTGCCTTCGAGCTCTCCACCATGGCGCTCGTGCGAGGTTGAAGATCTCGAGAATGAATTTCTCGATTCCGTTTACGGAAAAGATCTTTCCGTTTGGCTTCTCGGCCTGGCGGCGCTCATGTTGATCCTTGAAATGTTTTTGTCGTTGCCGTTGCGCCCCGCTCCGCTCGCGACCCATAAAGCCACGGGGAAGGTCGCGGGGGCGACAGCCTTATTTATTTTTATTTGTCTGTCCTCGTTCCCATCGCGTGCCCGAGCCCAACAAGGAGACCGCTTCGTCTGGACGCAATTGCAGCTCGGCGACACCTGGGATCCCTACCCCGACGCTCCCGACATGATCGCGGCATGGCTCGGCGAGGTCACCAGCGTCCGCGTCTCCCCCGCGCGCCGCGCCATTTCTTTGAGCGACCCCGCTCTTTTTTCCTCTCCCTTCGTTTACCTGGCCGGTACCTCGGCCCCGCCTGAATTGCGCGACGACGAGCTGCGCCGCCTGCGTCAGTTCATCTCCGGCGGCGGCTTCCTCTGGGTGGAGGACTCCGGCGGCGGCCCCCCCGGGTCCTTCGACCGCTGGCTGCGGCGCGAGCTCCCCCGCGTCCTGCCCGACTCCGCGCTCAAACCCCTCCCTCCCGACCACGTGCTGTTCCGCACCTTCTTCCTGCTCCGCGGCCCCGCCGGCCGCGTCCGCGTCCACGGCGCCCTCGAGGGCGTGGACTGGGGCGGACGCGTCGCCGTCCTCTACACCCGCGACGACGCCCTCGGCGCCTGGGCGAAGGACGCCCTCGGCAAGCCCCTGCGCGCCTGCGTCCCCGGGGGCGAGCCCCAGCGCGAGCTGGCCAAGCGCCTGACCCTCAACGTCGTCATGTATTCCCTCACCGGCTCGTACAAGTCCGACGCCGTCCACCAGGCCGCCATCCTCGACAAGCTGAAGGCGGCCGCGCCATGAGGTCCTGGGGCCTCGAGTCCTCCGCCGGCCCGTGGACCTGGCTCGCCGTCGCCGTCCTCGCCGGCGCGTTCTGGGCCCACGCCCGCCGCTCGCCCGCGCGGCGCTCGCTCCTGGTCCTCCGGGGCCTCGCCGCGGCGGCGCTCGCGCTCTCTCTCCTGCGTCCCTCCGTCCTCGCGCGCGAGGGCGTGCTCGCCAAGCCCCGCCTGCTCATCCTCCTCGACGCGGGCCACACGATGAAGGGCAAGGCGCCCGGCGCCGCCTCGCGCCTCGCCCAGGCCGTCGCCTGGCTCAAGAAGAACCGCGCCGCCATCGAGTCCCGCGCGGAGGCGACCGTGACCGTAGTCTCCGACCGCGCCCGGCCGCTCGGCGGCCTCGACAAGCTCGACGCGGCCGCCGCCGAGGGCACCGCCTTCAAGCCCGACCAGAGCCTTCCCGACGCCTTGCCCGCCGAGGGCGCCCCCGCGCGGACCTGGCTCGTCACCGACGGCATCGCCGAGGGCGGCGGCGACCTCGGCCGGCTGCTCGCGGGGCTGGGCTCGCCCGTGGACATGCTCGGCGTCGGCCCGACGAAGCGCGAGACCGGCGCCGCCTTCCTCGACCTGAAGGCCCCCGACTTCGCCTTCCTGCACGGCGCGATCCCGGTGACGGCGAGCGTCGAGGCCACCGGACTCGCCGGACGCGACGCGACCGTGACCTTGTCCCGCGCCGACGAGAGCGCCCCCGGCGGCTGGCGCGAGGTGGGCCGGGTCAAGCGCCGCGTCAACGCCGACCTCGAGACCTTCCCCGTCGAGCTCGCCGCCCCGGCGGACGCTCTCGGCACGGCGCGCCTGCGCCTCGTCGCCTCGGGCGGCGGGCGCGAGAGGGCGCGCGAGTTCCGCGTGGAGACCGTGCGCCAGAAGTACCGGATCATGTACCTCGCCGGCCGCCCGAGCGCGGAATACTCCGCCTTGCGCGAGTTCCTCAAGGCCGACCCGAACCACGAGCTGGTCTCCTTCGTGATCCTGCGCAACCCGGAGAACCCCTCCCCCGCTCCCGACTCCGAGCTGTCCTTGATCCCGTTCCCGGTCGACGAGATCTTCGGCCGCGCTTTGCCCCAGTTCGACTTGTTCATCCTGGAGAACTTCTCCGCCGCCCGCTTCCGCCTGCCGCCTCAGCACCTGGACGCGCTCAAGAGGTTCGTCCTCAACGGCGGGGCCCTGCTCGTCAAGGGCGGCGACAACGCCTTTTCCTCCGGAGGCTACAAGGGTTCGCCGCTGGAGGAGGCGCTGCCGGTAGCGCTCTCCGCCCGCGCGCCCGATTTCGTCCCCGGCCTGTTCTCCCCCCGGCCCGGCCCGCCCGAGCATCCGTTGGTCCGCCTCTACGAGACCCCGGAGGCGTCGCAGCGCGCCTGGGCGGCCCTGCCGCCGCTCGACGGCTGGGGCCGCTTCGCCTCGGTGCGCCAGGGCGCCACCGTCCTCGCGTACCACGCCGGGCAAAGCACCGACGACGGCAAGCCCCTGCCCGTGGCCGCGGTGCGCTCCTTCGGGCGCGGCAAGGTCATGCTGATCTCCACCGACTCGTCGTGGCGCTGGAAGCTCGGCGCGGCGGCCGACCCGGACGCCGCGGGCTTCTACGCGCGGTTCTGGACGCGCGCGGTGCAGTACCTGACCGGCGGCCTCGACCTGTCCAAGGTGAAGTTCGCCCCGCTGCCCGACCGCGTGCCGCCGCGCGAGCCGGCGCGCCTGTCGCTGCGCGTCTTCGACGAGGGCTTCGGCCCCGCGCCGGCGGCGGACACGCGCGTGACCGTGACGTGGAAGGGGCCCGACGGACGGGCCCTCGAGGTCCCGGCGAGGTTGACCGAGCCCGGCACCTACGCCGTCGAGCTCCTGGGCCTGGCTCCCGGCGCCCACAAGGTCCGCGCCTCGGCGCGCGTGCGCGGCCGGCCGTGGGGCGAGGACGAGGTCCGCTTCGCTTGGGAGCCGGTGCAGGACGAGCCGATGGACCGCGGCTGGCTGGCCAAGGCCGCCGCGGCCGGCGGCGGGACCTTCGTGGACCTCTCCTCGGCGCGCGCCTCCGCGCTGCTCGACCTGCTCCCGCCCCCGAGCCCGCGCGGGGAGACGCTCCGGCGCCTGCGGCCGTTCGCGTCGCCGTTCTGGCTGGCCCTGGCGGGGCTCCTGTTCCTCGGCGAATGGGTCCTGAGGAGGCGCTCCGGCCATGCTTGAGAGCGCGCTCCTGTTCCTCGCCTTCGCGGCCCTCGGCGTCCATCAGGCCGCGCCCTCGGTCACCACCGGCGACGCCGGGGAGTTCGCCGCCGCGGCCGCGTCCTGGGGCGTGCCGCACGCGCCCGGGTACGCGGCCTGGACCGTGCTCGCCAAGGCGCTGGGCACGGCCCTGCCGCTCGGCGACTGGGCGTACCGCGCCAACCTGCTCTCCGCGCTGTGCGCCGCCGCGGCCCTGGCCCTGCTGTGCGACGCGCTGCGGCGCTGGGGCGCGGGGCGCGCCGCACGCGTCGGCGCGGTCGTCATCCTGGGCCTCGCCCCGCTGTGGCGCGAGCAGAGCGCGGTGGCGGAAGCCTTCGCCCCGCTCGCGCTGGCCGGCGCGGGGCTGCTGTGGGTCGCCGCGGCGGCGGGCGAGCGGCTGCTCCAGCCGGGCCCGGCCGCGGCCCTCGGCCTCGTCTTCGGCCTCGGCCTCGGCGTGCACCAGACCTTGCTCCTCGTCCTTCCCGCCCTGATCCTCGCCGGCCTCGGCAAGAAAGGATCGTGGCCCAAGGCCCTCGCCTGCGCGGCCCTCGGCGCCGTCGCCGGTTTCGCCCTGCACCTGGCCATCCCCCTGCGCGCGGCGGCCTCTCCGCCGGTGGACTGGGGCCACGCGACGACGCCCGAGGCGCTGCGGCGCCTGCTCCTGCGCCGCGACTACGGCACCTTCGCGCTGACCGTCGACGGGGCCCGCGAGTTCGGGCCCGCCGAGCTGGGCGCCCAGCTCCGGCGCTTCATCGGCGCGCTGGTCCGCGCCTTCGGCCCCGCCGGCTTCCTGCTCGCCGCCGCGGGCGCGGCGTCCTTCCGCCGCTCGGGGCTCGCGCTCGAGGCCGCCGTCCCCGCCGTCTGGCTGCTCGCCGCGGGGCCGCTGTTCCTGTTCCTCGGCCGCCCGGGCTTCGACGCGCAGACGAGCGGCGCGCTCGAGCGCTTCTTCCTCCTGCCCCTGCTCGGCGTCGTCCCCTTCCTCGCCGCGGGCCTCGCCATGCTCGGCGCGCGCGTGGCGAAGTTCTCCGCTTTAGCCGCCGTGATCGCGGCTCTCTCGATGATTCCTGAGGCGTTGGCCGAAACAAGAAGAAATGATTTTTTGACCTACGATTACGGAAGGGGCATTCTTAGGAGCCTTCCCCCGAACGCGATCGTAGTAATGGACGGCGGGGACGACACCTTCTATTCGTTATCGTTCCTGACCGTCGCCTCCGGCCTTCGTCCCGACGTCGAGTTGCGCGACCGCGGCGGCGTCGTCTTCCCGGGAGGCTACGGCGCCGATTTCCGTTCGTTGACCAAGGACGCCAAGGAGGCCCGCCGCCGAGAGGTCGAGGGCCGCTGGTTCGCCTCGGGCCGCCTGTGGTACTCGACCTTGAACGAGAACGTGCTGCCCGGCGCCGCGCTCGCCCCCGCGGGATTCCTGCGCCGCCCCCTGCGGCCGGGGGCCCCTTTCCCCGACGGTCCCGCCTTGCGCGAGACCATGGCCGTGCGCTGGACGCGCGAGGCGGCGGCGGCGCGCTACCGCGACCGCGCGCTCGCGGCGTTCATCCCCTATCAGCGCGGCGTCGAGGCGCTCTCGCGCGGCGACGGGGAGGCGGGCGTGCGCTGGATCGAGTCGGCGGCCTCGCTCGCTCCCGACGCCCTGTGGGTCGTCCCGACCGCGGCCTACGCGCTCGGCGCGGCCGGCTTCCGCGCCATGGAGCGCCGCGACTGGCCGTCGGCCGAGCGCGCGTACCGCGCCGGCGCCGCGCTCGAGCCCGCGAAGGCCGAGGCGATGTCGAACCTGGGCGTGGCCCTCGAGCGCGCGGGCAAGACCCGGGACGCCGAGGCCGCCTTCCGCGAGGCCGTACGCCGCGAGCCGCGCTCCGCCCGGGCCTGGTCCGCGCTCGGCGCCCGCCTGTGGGCCGACTCGCGCTGGGCCGACGCCGCCGACGCCTTCGCCTCGGCCGCCGAGCTCGATCCGGCCGACGGGCGCTCCGCCGCGTGGGCGGCGCAGGCCCGCTTCCGGGCGACGGGCAAGAGATGAGCTTCGGGGTATTCCTCGGCGTCCTCGCGCTGTATCTGACGAGGCTGCCTCCCGTGCTGGCGCCCTGGCGCGACACGGGGGAGATGACCTTGGCCGCCGCCACGCTCGGCGTGGCGCACCCGACGAGCTATCCGCTGTACGTGCTCCTCGGCCGTCTGGCGAGCCTGCTTCCGCTCGGCAACCCGGCCTACCGGCTCAACCTCCTCTCCGCGGCCGCCGGCGCCGCCGCCTGCGCCCTGCTTTTCGCCGTGATCCGCCCCCGCAAGGGAGCCCTGGCCGGGCTCGCGGCGGCGCTGTGCCTGGCCTTCAACCCGGGCTTCTGGGCCGTCGCGCAGGTCTCCGAGATGTACTCTCTGTGGGTCCTGAGCGCCGTCGGCCTGATCGCTTTGGCCGGGCGCCTTTCGACCGACCCCTCCGAGCGTCTGTGGCCCGCCTTCTGCTACCTGTGCGGCCTCCTGCTCGCCAACCGCCTCGACCTGATCCTTCTCGCGCCCGGCCTCGTCTGGCTCGCGCTGTCCTGCCGCCGGGCGGTCCCGGGCGAGGACAACCTCTGGCTCGGCGCGGCCCTCGTCCTGTTCCCGGCCGTCTCGGCGCTGTCGGGCTCGAACATCCCCGCCGCCGCCTTGATCCTGGGCACCTTCGTCGCGCGCGCGCGCGGCGAAGGCGCGGCGCGCCGCGCCGCGTGGGGCGCGGCCGCCGGCCTCGCGGGCTTGTCCGCGTACCTGTACCTTCCCGTGCGCTCCGCCACGGGGCCTCTGCTCGACTGGAACCATCCCGCCGCCGCCGCCGGCTTTCTCGACTCCCTGCTGCGCACGCGCTACGGCGGCACGCTCGACCTGATCTCCCGCAACTACGGGACCGGCGAGCTGTTCGCCGACAACCTCCGCCTGTGGGGCGCGCACCTGTGGGACGCCTTCGGCCCGGCGCTGGCGCTGGCCGCGCTCGGGGCGTTCGCCGACCTGCGCGAGGACCGCTCGCGCTTCTACGGGCGCCTCGTCGCGTGGTGGTGGGCCGGGCCCGTCTTCCTGTTCCTCGCGAACATGCCGCCGAACCCTCACGCCGCCGCCATCCTCGACCCGCATTACCTGCTCTCCGACGCGATGCTCCTGTTCTGGCTGGCCGGCGGCGTCGCCGCGCTCGGCGCGTACCGCCGCGCCGCCGCCGTCGCGGCCGTCCTCGCCTGGCCGCTGGCGCGGGCCGTGCCCGAGCGTCTCGACCGCCGCGCGCACTTCCACACGCTCGATTTCGCCGCCAACGTCTTCCGCGCCGCGCCACCGGGCTCCGTCGTCGTCGCCAAGAAGGACGTGCAGCTCTACGCTCTGTGGCATTACCAGACCGTCGCCGGGCGCCGCCCCGACCTGCGCATCGTGTCCCAGGGACTGGCCGGCTCTCCTTGGTATCAGGCCGACTGGCGCCGCCGGGACCATGCCCTGCTCGTCACGAGCCTCGCCGCTCCCGAGGGCTGGAAGGCCCTGGGCGTCTCCGGCGCCCCGGTGCTGATGACGCAGGACGCCGAGCCGCCCGAGAGCCTCGTCCCGGCCCTGACGCCGCGCGGCCTCCTGCAGGCCGTCTCCGGCGCCCCGGAGGAACTCCCGCGCGACCTGCTCGTCCGCCGCGGCGCGCGGCGCGTCGAGGAGGCGCCGGATTTCTTCACGCGCGACCTCATCGAGGGCTACGCCGCCGCCGCATACCGCAGCGCGGTCGGCCACCAGCGGAGGAACCGGCTCGCCGCGTCGGAGGAAGCCCTCCAGGAGGCTTGGGCCGCGAACTGGCGGTTCCCCGACGTCCCCCTCTTCCTCGGCTACCTCCAGGCGAGCGGCGGGCGCATGGCCGAGGCGGCCGCGTCTTATGCGCTCGCCGACGGCCTGTTCGCCGAGAAGCTCGCGCTCGCCGGCCGCTTCCGGGCCCTGCCCGGCGTGGTCTCCGACCTGCGCCGTCAGGCCGCCGAGTCCGCCACGCACAGCGGCGTGGCGCACGAGAAACTGGGCGACGCCGCCGGCGCCGAGGCGCATTACCGCCGCGCCCTGGCCCTGTATCCCCTCGCGGAGACGCGCTACGACCTCGCCGTTCTGGCCTGGGGCAAGGACTGGGCCGCCGCCGAGGAGCACCTCTCCGAGGCCGTGCGCCTCGACCCCGGCCACGCCGCCGCCGCGCGCTCCCTCGCCGTCCTGCGCGCCCGGCGTTGAACCGCTTCCGGACTGTTTCCGGAAACAGTCCGGGGAACGGATGAACCACAAAGACACCAAGACACAAAGAACGGAAAGCATGGTAACGGCATATGGCCACGGCCGTCGACTTTATCCGTTGCCGTTCTTTGTGGCTTGGTGTCTTTGTGGTTGAATCCGTCCGCCGTTCAAGGCAGCAAAGGCAGGAGCCCGTTGACGATGCGGTAGGTCAGGCCCCAGACGACGAGGCCCTCGGGAAGGTCGGGCAGCTTGAAGCAGGGGACCTCGACGGACTTCTCCCGGATCGAGACCTTGGTCAGGCTCCGTGCCGCGTGGAGCGACTCGAGCGGGACCCAGAACGACGCGGCGACCTCCGCGCTGGTCCCCGCCTCCGGGCGCGGGCTCACGCCGAAGACGAAAGGCCGGATCATCAGCGGCGGCAAAGCGGGCGTGCTGGGCTGGAGGTCGTCGAGGGCTCCGAGCAGGGCCCCCGGCGGCAGGTCGACGCCGATCTCCTCGCGCGTCTCCCGGATCGCGGTGGCGAGGAGGTCCGCGTCCCCCGCCTCCCGCCTTCCGCCGGGCAGGCCGATGTTCCCCGACCACGGGTCGCCCGCGCGCACGGCGCGGCGGATGAACAAGGCTTCCAGTCCTCTCTCCCCGGGCGCGAGCATCAGCGCGACCGAGGTCTCGAGGAGCCCGGGCCGCGGAGGGTTCCGTCTCGCGGCGGCGAGGCGCGGCGTCAGGGAATCGAACAGGGGGTGAGGACGTTTATCGATCATTTTCCGTCAACCGGGGAGGTCGTTATTTTTTCGGAAAATGGTTGTACCTGAACTGGAAGAAGCCCAGCAGGTCGTAGCCGCCCTGGTACTTGAGCAGGGCCAGGTCGAAGTTCATCTTCAGGAAGCGGCCGATCTTGAAGTTGATCAGCATCGGCTTGCGCGCGGCGCCGTTGAACTTCATCACCTCGACGCCGATCGGATAGTCGGGCTTGAGCAGGTAGAAGGCGCTGGCGAACGGGACGGTTCGGGAGACGACCTGCGTGCCGGTGTTGTCCCGGGTGTAGAACTTGAGGGCCTCGGGCGTCAGGAACTCGGACATGTTCGCGGCGAGGTTGCCGATCGTGCCCTGCATCAGGCCGGCGCTGGTGCGGATGGGCCCGAACTTCTTGGACGCGACGAAGTAGCCGTCGGTCAGGATCTTCGTGTTCTTCGTGTCGATCTTGACCGACACGCCGGGCGCGGTCACCGTCGGCTGGGGCGAGTCGCGGAAGACGAGCATCGCCTGGCCGCCGACCGCGACGGCCGGCCGCAGGCGGGTCTCCGACTGGATCTGCATCTTGCCGTCGGCGGTCAAGGTCCAGAGGCCGATGCGGTCGATGTAGTTCGTCTTGCGCGGCGAGTCGGGATAGGAGTTCTTCCCGTAGAGGCGGCCGATGAAGTAGGCGGCGTTGATGTCGAGCGCCATGCCCGGGTTCTCGAAGCGCCCGGCGCCGCGCCACGCCGTCGGGGTCAGCAGCACGCCGCCGACCGCGGTGGGCGGCGTGACGAAGACGACCTTCGGGGCTTCGACCGGCTTCTCCATGACCTCGAAGACGACGCGGACCTGGTTGGTCGAGACGGAGATGGCGGAGAACTCGGGGGGCACGGGCGAGCCGGGGATCGCGTACACGGCGGGCGTCAAGGTGGTGAAGCGGCCGAGCGTCATCAGGTCCTGCACGTCGCTCTGCAGGTCGGCGGCGGTGTAGAGGTGGCCCCGGCGCGCGCGCACGGAATCGCGCCACGCGTAGTCGGCGACGACCCGGCCGGCGGAGAAGAAGAGGACCTCGGCGGGCACCCAGGGGCCGCCGGACACGGACAGCGGCGAGCCGAGCGTGAGCACGGGCGAGGGCGCGACGGGCACCGCGGTGGCCGCGGGAACGGCCCAGGGGTTGGTCTGGCCGGTCGGAGGGGTCCAGGGCGTCTCTTGGGCGGCGACGGGCGCGGTCGTCCCGAGAAGGGCGGCTACGGCGATGAACAGCGCGGTCCTCGTGGACTTCAGATCATTCTCCCAAGTATCAAGCGTGCGAGCAGGTTCGCGACGATTCCGGCGCCGACGTCGTCCATCACGACCCCCGTCCCGCCCGGAAGGCGTTCGAGGTACTTATACGGCGGCAGCTTCACCGCGTCGAAAAAACGGAACAGCACGAAGGCCGCCAGGGCCGCCGTCCAGGTCCTGGGCAGCCACGCGGCCGCGACCCAGAAGCCCACGATCTCGTCGAGCACGATGCGGGAATCGTCGTGCGTCTTCAACGCCTTTTCGGCGATCCCGCAGATCCAGCACGCCGCCGCGATCGCCGCGACGACGACGAGCGCGTAAGCCGGGGGAGCCTCCGGGAGCAGGAACCAGAGCGCGAGCCCCTCGAGCGTCCCGAGCAGCCCCGCGCCGGTCCACTTCCGGCCGCGTCCCGTCGGGGCAATATAGCTTATCCCTAGGCCGGTCGCCAACATGACGCCGGCCCGTTCGAGGGTCATTCCCAGGACTTCTCGAGCATCGCGCGGTACTGGCGCAGGTAGGAGGCGAGGCTCGACAAGGCGAGCGCGGCGCACAGCGCCGTCAGCGGGTAGACCGCCTTGATCATCCAGGGCCGGGCCTGGCCGCGGTCCTTGGCGACGACGACGCCGATCATCAGCATGATCGCGACGAGCTGGATCGCGGTCTTGATCTTCCCCCACTTGTCGGCGGCGAGGACCTTGCCCTGCGCGCCGGCGATCACGCGCACGCCGCCGATGACGAGCTCGCGCATGACGATGACGAAGACCGCCCACAGCGGGACCTCGAGCTCCTTGAGGCGGATGAGGGCGATCAAGGTCCCGATGACGAGGATCTTGTCGGCGATCGGGTCGGCGACCTTGCCGAAGGGGCTCACGGACTTCATGCGGCGCGCCAGCCAGCCGTCGAGCCAATCCGTGATGATCGCGAGGACGAACATGACCAGCGCGGCGGAGTGCCAGCCCGGCTCCTCGGACATCAGGGCGCCGAACACCGCGGCCGCCAGGACGATGCGCAGCATCGTCAGGCGGTTGGGAAGGGACATGGCCTAGGGGATCTCGACGCGGTACTGCCCGTCGGGCCCGGGGGCGCCGAGCGTCACGGGCAGGCCGTTGAGCGTCAGCTCGAGCGCCGCGGGCTCGGTGGTGCGCAGCTCGACGAACTTCACCGGCTTCCATTCCTGCACGGCCTCGCGGGGAGCGCGGCCCTCGAAGGCGACGACGCCGTCCACCGAGACGCGCAGCCAGGCGTCGTTCTTGAGGCGCACGACGAGCTTCGGCTCGACGGAGCGCGGCATCGGCTGCAGCGCCGCGGGCGCCGTCCCGGAGGGCTCGGCGGCGCGCTTGTCCTGGTCCTTGAACAGGAACACGGCCAGTCCGATGGCGAGGAGGACGGCGAGGACGATCGCTCCGGTCGCGCCGGAGCCGTGCGCCTGGGCCTCGCGGCCGTGCGCGGCCGCCGCCGGATGCGCGTGGCCGTGAGCGGGCGCGGGCGCATGCTTCGCGGGAGCGGGCGCGGGCGTCGCCGCCGCCTTCGGTGCGGGCGTTCGCGCCGGAGCGGCGGGCGCGGGCGTCGCGGCGTTCGCCGCGGCGGGAGCGTCTCCGGGGGCCGCGGGCGCCTCGGGAGCCGCGTTCAATTTCGTCCAGATCTCGTCGAAGTTCACGTCCAGATGCTCGCAGTAGCCCTTCAGGAACCCGCGCAGGTACACGACGGCCGGGAACTGCTCGAAGCGGTTCTCCTCGAGCGCCTCCAGGAAGCGCTTGGAGATGCGCGTCTGCTGGGCCACGGCCTCCAGCGACTGGCCGCGCTTGAGGCGCGCCGCGCGCAGGATCGGTCCGATCTCGGCTCGAAGGGCGGTGGTGTGCTTGGTCGGTATGCGGCGAAGGGGATCGGGCTCTTTGTCGAGACTCATTTTTTCGGCTCCGGAGACTTGAAGAGGTCCGCGTCGGCGGGAGGCGTGAACTTGAACGTCTCCTCCGGGATCGCGGGGTTGAGGCGCACGCCCTCGAAGCGCGAGCGGATCTCCGCCCGGCCGACCTTCAAGGTCGCGTCGCCGGGGAAGAAATCCCTGGTGCTCGCCTTGAGCGTGAGGACGAAATCGGAGTCGGGCCCGCGCTTGTCCGCGGCCTTCGGGGTGAGCGTGAGCGTGAACATCCGGTGGCCGTCCGCGTCGGGCGCGGTGACGGTGGTCAGGGTCGTCTCGTAACGCGAGAGCATGTCGGCGGACTTGCCGAAATCTAAAAGCCCCTGTGCGAGAGGCTCGGATTTTCGCCAGGTCTCGAGCCGTGATTGGATGACTTGGTTGGTGCTGTTACGGTAGACCCACAAATAGGTGCCGTCCGAAACGACGGTCTGCGGCTCAGGGATCCGATGAGTCAAGCGCAGCAGGTCGGGCTTTTTAAACAACACGTCGCCCTCCACGGTTTGCACGACGTCAGATCCCTCCATGCGCACCGATTGCCTGAACGAGGCCTTAAGAGTGCTGATCTTTCCGTCGGTCTCCGCGAAGCGGAGACCAATCTGTTCCAGCGTCAAAGGAGAGGTCGATGCCGCATATTCCGTTAACGCCGTTCCTGCAGCGGCGGAGGAGACAGCCGCCGGTTTCACCGCCGTCGGGCCCGTCTTCTTCCCCTCCTTCGCGAAGCACGAGGTCGTCAGAGCGAGCAGCGCGGCGACAGCAAGGTTCCCCATGTCGTTAATCCGTTAATCCTTCCGATCGATCGGCACCTGCGGAAAATGCACCTTCATGTAGTCCTCTATGGTATCAAAACGGATCTCCCACCGATTGGTGCCTTCCGGCTTGTGGATGAAATCCTTCACCTCGAGCGCCGACAGTATGTTCGTCGCCCGCGCCGAGGACCCGAACTGCGACTTCAGCAGGTCCTGCGATATCCGCCGTCGTTCCAAAATCAATTTTAATGCCTGCGAGAACTCCAGCGGCTCCACCCCGAACTGCGACAGGTCCGCCGCCGCCCCGCCCTTGGCCGCCATCGTCTCGAGCATCGGGTAGTCGGCCTTCCCCTGCGTCTTCAGGTAGTCCACGAGGCCCCGTATCTCATCCTCCGACACGTACGCCCCCTGGCATCTCTCCGGCTTCTGGGCCCCGCTCGACAGATACAGAAGATCTCCTCTCCCCTGGAGGCTCTCCGCGCCCGACCCGTCGAGGATGACCTTGGAGTCGATCTTGCTGATGACCTGCAGCGCGATGCGCGAGGGCAGGTTGGCCTTGATGACGCCGGTGATCACGTCGACGCTCGGCCGCTGCGTGGCGAGGACCATATGTATCCCGACCGCGCGCGCCATCTGCGTCAGCCGCTGGATCGCGTCCTCGACGATGTCCCCGGCGATGAGCATCAGGTCCGCCAGCTCGTCGATGATGACGACGACGTAGAACTCGCGCGGCAGGCCCTTCTTGTCCGCCATCGCGTTGTAGCCCTCGATGTTGCGCTGGCCGTGCAGCTGCAGCCGCTCGTAGCGCTTCTCCATCAGCGAGAGCAGCGCCTTCAGCGCCTTCGCCGCGTCCTTCGGGTTCGTGATCACCGACACGCGGGCGGGCTCGACCATGGGGTCGAACAGGTGCGGTATGCCTTCGTAGAAGGTCAGCTCGGTGCGCTTCGGGTCGATCATGACGAACTTGACCTCGTCGGGGCGCGCGCGGAACAGGATCGACATGACCATCGAGTGGATCAGCACCGACTTGCCCGAGCCGGTGGCCCCGGCGACGAGCACGTGCGGCATCTTGGCGATGTCGGCGGCGACGGGCTCGCCGGACGCGGAGAGGCCGAGGCCGAAGGACAGCAGCGGGGCGCTTTGCGGGATCGCCTCGGACTGGAGTATCTCGCGCAGGACGACGGCCGCCTGCCGCGGGTTGGGCAGCTCGATGCCGACGGCGGCCTTCCCCGGGATCGGGGCCACGATGCGGATGCCCTTGGCGCGCATCGCGAGCGCGATGTCGTTCTCGAGCGCGACGATGGAGGACACCTTCACGCCGGGCGCCGGCGAGATCTCGTAGCGGGTGATGACGGGCCCCGGCGAGTAGCCGGAGACGCGCGCGTCGATGTCGAAGCTCTTCAGCGTGCGCTCGAGGTCGGCGACGGCCTGGGCGATCTCCTCCTCGGTCGGCTTGCCGCGCTTGCGCGCGTCGGAGGGCATGGAGAGCAGCTCGAGGCTCGGGAGCTTGTAGTCCTTGTACGCGGCGGTGGGCGGCGCGGGGGCGATGCGCTCCCCCTCCACGGCCTTGACCTTGGCGTCCTTGTCGACGACGAGCTTGGGCGCGCCGTTCAGGGGCTTGATCTCGCGCGTGTCCACCGCCTTGGGCAGCGGCAGGGACTCGGGCGCGGGCTTGGTCTTGGGCAGCTCCGCGTCCTTGGCCTTCGATTTGGCCTTGGCCGCCTCGTCCTGCGGCGGCGCCTTGGCCTTGAGCGCCTTCATCTCCGCGCGGGCCTTGGTCCATTCCGCGTAGTCCTCGGCGAGGAGCTTGGCGAAGGTCTGCGCCACGGCGGCCCAGCGGATCTCGAAGCACACCTGCAGCGCGAACAGGAAGCCGCCGAGGGCCATCAGGAAGGCGCCGACCGCGCCCATGCCCGACGTCAGCCAGCCGCCGAGATTCGCGCCCCACGTCCCGCCCGAGAGCGCCGCGTCCATTCCTACCCAGCCGCCGATCTGCGCCGACAGCGCGGTGCCCGCGAGCAGGCCGAAGAACGAGGCGAGGCTCGTGACCATCCAGCCCGACGACTTGCCGCGCAGCACGTGCTGCAGCAGGCCGTTGAACAGGAACACGGGAAGCAGGTACGAGGCCGCGCCGAAGCGCCGGAACAGGAACTCGGAGAGCCCCTGGCCGATCACGCCCGAGTACTGCGGGAACGCGAGGGCCCAGCCGAGGTAGACGGCGCCGAGGAAGAACGCGACCCAGCGGATCGCGGACGGCAGGATGTCCTTGCGCTTGGTTCCCTTCGTCGCCTTAGCCGCCGAACGGTATCGGTTGATTGCCATGGAAGCGAATTATAGCGGTTTTTTGTGAGTTTTCCAGGGGGCGAGCGCGGTGCTTGGCGAGCGGTGCCTGGCCTGACAATTCGACCAATTCTCGGGAACTGTTTCAGGAAACAGTCGGGCCCCGGCGGGATGCGGCCGCCGGGGCCCCGAGTCCGAGCCGGCGCGGCCTACTTGTTCGGCTGAGGGGTGACGCGCAGGTACGGCTTGATCGTCTTGAAGCCCTTCGGGTAGTTCTTCTTGAGCTCCTCCGGGTCCTGGATCGCGGGCGGGATGATGACGTCGTCGCCGTTCTTCCAGTTCACCGGGGTCGCGACCTTATAGCCGTCGGCGAGCTGCAGGGCGTCGATGACGCGCAGGATCTCGTCGAAGCTGCGGCCCGTCGAGGCGGGATAGGTCATCGTCAGGCGGATCTTCTTCTGCGGATCGATGATGAACACCGTGCGCACCGTGAAGCTGTCGAGCGCCTTGGGGTGGATCATGCCGTAGGCGTTGGCGACGGCCCGCGACTCGTCGCCGACGATCGGGTAGTCGACCTTGCAGTTCTGAGTCTCCTCGATGTCTCCCTTCCACTTCTTGTGGGACTCGGACGAGTCCACGGACAGCGCGAGGACCTTCACGTTCCTCTTCTTGAAGTCGGCGGAGCGCTTCGCGGCCTCGCCCAGTTCGGTGGTGCAGACGGGCGTGAAGTCCTTCGGGTGCGAGAAGAACACGCCCCAGGAATCGCCGAGCCATTTGTGGAACTCGAGCTTGCCGATCGTCGAGTCGGCGACGAAGTCGGGGGCGGTGTCGCCCAGGCGCAGGTTGGCGGTCTCTATGGCGGCGGTCATATTGGTCTCCTTGAAAGGGAAAGGCGACCCCATGCTAACAATAGGACCATGGCGCGTCAATGGCGGGGATGCGACGGAGGCGCGCCGGCGCGGTTATCGCGCGACGATGATGAGGTCTTGGCCGGACTTGACCGGCTTGCCGTTCTCGACGAGGCACTTCACGATCGTGCATGGGAACTCGGCCTTGATCTCGTTGAAGACCTTCATGGCCTCGATCATGCAGATGACGTGTCCCGGCTTGACGACGTCGCCCTCTTTGCAGAAAGGCGGGCTCGACGGCGACGGGGCGCGGTAGAAGATGCCCATCATCGGCGACTTGACGGCGGTGCCCGCGGGTGCGGCCGGGGCGGGCGCGGCATGCGCGGCGGGAGCCGCGTGGTGAGCCGGCGCGGCCGCGACAGGGGTGTTCATCCCCCCTGTCGCGACCGGCACCGGAACGGCGACCTGCTGCACGTTCGCTTTTCGGCGCACGAGCTTGACGGTCGCACCGTCCTCGACGATCTCGACGGAGTCGAGGCCGTTCTGGATCATGAAGTCGTAGACGGACTTGAGAGTCTTGAGCGGGCCTTCCGCTCCGTTCCCGTTCGTTTCCGCCGGCGTCTTCTTGGCCATGGGTTAACTTATTAAATGTCCCTTAGCGCCGTCCACCGCGATCGCCGCCGCGTCCGCCGCGGTCGCCGCCGCGTCCGGAGTGCTCGCGAGGCGGACCGTCCCGGCGCGGGCCGGGCGTGTCGTTCTCGGAGCCGGGAGAGAGGACGGCCTTGCGCGACAGCCGGATCTTCCCGTCGCCGTCGATCTCGAGGACCTTCACGTCGCACTCGTCGCCGATCTTGAGGACTTCCTCGACGCGCGCGATGCGCTTGACGTCGATCTGCGAGATGTGGAGCAGGCCTTCCTTGCCCGGGAATATCTCGATGAACGCGCCGAACTCCTTGATGGAGACGACGTGACCCTTGTAGATCTTCCCGATCTCCGCCTCGAGGGTGAGCGCCTCGACCTCGGCCTTCGCCTGGTCGCAGCCGATGGGATCCGTGCCCGCGACGAACACGCTCCCGTCGTCCTCGACGTCGATGTTGACGCCGTAGGTCTCCTGGATGCGGCGGATGTTCTTGCCGCCGGGGCCGATGAGGGCTCCGATCTTGTCGCTGGGGATCTTGATGCGATAGAGACGGGGCGCGTTGGCCGAGAGCTCCTTGCGGGGCTCGGGGAGGATCGCGTCCATCTTATCGAGGATGAACAGGCGGCCGCGCTTGGCCTGGGCCAGCGCTTCCTTCATGATCGAGATGGAGAGGCCCTCGATCTTCATGTCCATCTGGAAGCCGGTGATGCCGTTGCGCGAGCCGGCGACCTTAAAGTCCATGTCGCCGTTGTGGTCCTCGATGCCGGCGATGTCGGTCAGGACGGCGTACTTGCCGCCCTCGAGGACGAGGCCCATCGCGATGCCGGCGCAGGCGGCCTTCATGGGCACGCCGGCGTCGAACAGCGAGAGGGAGCCGCCGCAGACGGAGGCCATCGACGAGGAGCCGTTGGACTCCCAGATCTCGCTGACCACGCGGAGCGTGTACGGGAACTCGTCTTCCTGCGGGAGCAGGGCGGCGAGGCTGCGGCGCGCGAGCGCGCCGTGTCCGATCTCGCGGCGGCCGGGTCCGCGCTCGGGGCGGACCTCGCCGACGGAGAAGGACGGGAAGTTGTAATGGAGCATGAAGCGCTCCTTATATTCCCCCTCGATGACGTCCATGATCTGCATGTCGCCCGGGGTGCCGAGCGTCGCGGAGCAGAACGCCTGCGTCTGGCCGCGCTGGAAGACGACCGAGCCGTGCAGGCGCTCGAAGGGCTTCATCATGATCTCGATCGGGCGGATCTCCTCGAAGCCGCGGCCGTCGGGGCGCTGCTTCTCGTCGAGCGTGAGCGAGCGGCTCTGCGTGTAGAGGATGTCCTCGACGATCTTGCCGACCCACTTGGAGCCGTCGAGGTAGGCCGGGTCGGCTTTCTTCTCGTCGAGCTCTTTTTTCACCGCGTCCTTGAGCGCGTCGACCTGGGCGTCCAGGCCGTGCTTGTCGAGCTTGGAGCGGAGGGCCTTCTTGATGCCGTCCTCGCAGCGCTGCTTCACCAGGGCGGTGACGGCGGCGGGGATCTCGAGGGCCTTGACCTGCTTCTTGACCGGCTTGCGGCCGGAGGCCTCGGACTGCGCGACGAGCTTCATCTGCAGGTCGCAGAGCTTGTTGATCTCCTTCTGGGCGATGTCGAGCGCCTCGGCGAACACTTCCTCCGAGACTTCCTGGGCCGAGCCCTCGACCATCAGGAGGGCGTCCTTCTTGCCGGCGACGACGAGCTCGAGGTCGGCGAGCGCGCGCTGCTCCCACGTCGGGAAGATCACGAACTCCCCGTTGACGCGGCAGATGCGCAGGCCGCCGACGGGGCCGTTCCACGGCGCGTCGGACAGCATCAGCGACGCGGAGGCGCCGGTGATGCCGAGGACGTCGGGGTCGTTCTGCAGGTCGCAGGAGACGACGATCGACTGCACCGAGGTCTCGTGGTTCCAGCCTTCGGGGAAGAGCGGGCGGATCGGGCGGTCGATGAGGCGCGACGTCAAGGTCTCCTTGTCGCGGGGGCGCATCTCGCGCTTGAAGAAGCCGCCGGGGACGCGGCCGGTCGCGTAGGCGCGCTCGCGGTAGTCGGAGGTCAGCGGCACGAACATGACGTCCTTCGGGTTCTTCTGCACCGTGGAGGCGCAGAACACGATGGTCCCGTCGAGGTGCACGGTGACGGCGCCGCCCGCCTGCTTGGCGAGGGTGCCGGTCTGCAAAGTAATGGTCTTACCGCCCACAGTCTCCTGCAGGCTGATCTTTTGGTTGAAGCTCATGGTTTATTTCCTCAGATCCAGCTGCTTCAGGATCGTGTTGTAGCCCGTCAGGTCGCGCTTCTTCAGGTAGGACAGGAGGCGACGGCGCTGGCCGACGAGCATCAGAAGACCGCGCTGCGTGGCGTAGTCCTTCTTGGAGGCCTTGAGGTGGGAGGAGAGCGCCTTGATGCGCTCCGTGATCAGGGCGATCTGGACCGACGTGGAGCCGGAGTCCTTTTCGCCCTTGCCATGCTTCTTGAATATCTCGATTTTGTTTTCTTTCGTTATCATCCTCACATTCTATGAAACCGGGGCCCAACCGTCAAGACGTCACTTCCCGGCGGCGAGCGGGAGGACGACGGTGAAGACCGAGCCGCCCCGGGTCCCGTCCTCGAACGCGACGGTCCCCCCATGCAGCTCCGCGAGGCGGCGCGCGATGGCCAGCCCCAGGCCGAGGCCCCTTCCGCGCGTGGACTGGTCCGCGGCGGGCTGGCGCCCGAGGTCGAACAGCGAGGACCGGAGCTCGGGCGGGACCCCGGGACCCGCGTCGGAGACGGAGAGGACGGCCGCGTCGCCGCGGCGCTCGAGGCTCGCCTTGATGACCGCGCCGTTCGGGGAGTACTTGACCGCGTTCGAGAGGAGGATCCAGGCGATCTGACGCACGCGCGCCTTGTCGGCGGGGCCCTTCAGCGCGGGGGCGGCGACCTCGAGGGTCTGGCCCTTGGCCAGGGCGGCGGAGGCCAAGGACGCCGCCGCGTCGCGCAGCGCCGCGCCGAGGTCGCAGGACTTGATCTTGAGCGACAGCCGTCCGGTGGCCGCGCTGGAGGCGTCGCGCAGCTCGCCGATGAGCCGCTTCATGTCGCCGAGGTTCCGGCAGACGACCTCGAGGGCCTTCTCGGTCTCGGCGGGATCGAGCTCGCCCTCTCGCATCATCGCGGCCCAGCCTGCGGCGCTGCTCAGCGGGGTGCGCAGCTCGTGCGAGATGACGGACAGGAACTCGTCCTTCGACAGGATGCAGCGGTAGGGCTCGGTGACGTCGGTGGCGACGCCGAGCACGCCCGTCACTTTGCCCCCCCAATCGAGCTGGGGCGCGTAGCGCGCCTCGAACACCAGGCCCTGCAGGGGCACGACGGTGGCGACAGTCTCGCCCTTCAGCGCGCGGCGGTACGCGTCGAGGATCAGGGGGTGGGCCTTGTACACGTCGAAGATGGACTTGCCGACGACCTCTCCCGGCTCGAGGCCGAGGGCGTCGAGGCCCCGGCCCTCGGACAAGGTGAAGTAGCCGTCGGGATCGACGGCGAAGAGCACGATCGGGGCGTTGCGGACCACGGCCATGAGCAGCTCGACCGGGTTCGACGAGGGGACGGCGCTACGGTCGGCCATCGAGAGCCTCCTTTAGAAGGGCGAGAGCGGCGCCCGCGGCGCGGGAGCGCACGGCCTCGCGCGGGCCGTTTATTTCATGGCGGCGCGCGCGCAGCGCGCCGCCGGGGCCGTAGACCGAGACGTAGACCAAGCCGACGGGCTTTTCCTTGGTCCCGCCGTCCGGGCCGGCGATGCCGGTGATCGCGACGCCGACGTCCGTCCTCGCCGCCCTGCAGGCGCCTTTGGCCATGGCCGCGGCGCACTCCTCCGACACGGCGCCGTGCTTCTTGAGCAGGGCGGCGCTCACGCCGAGCAATCCGGTCTTGACCGAGTCATCGTACGCGATCACGCCGCCGTGGAACCACGCCGAGGAGCCCGGCACCGAGGTCAGGCGTCCTCCCACCAGGCCGCCGGTGCACGACTCCGCGACCGCCAAGGTCAGGCCTTTCTTCTTGAGGCCCGCGCCCACGACCGACTCGAGCGTGGCGTCGCCCTCGCCGTAGCACCACCGGCCCGCCGCCTCCAGCGCCGCGGCGCGCAGGGCCGCGAGCTCCTTGCGGGCGGCGGCCGCGGTGCTGGCCCTGACCGCGGCGTGGAAGGAGACCTCTCCGCCGGAGGCGAGGATGGTGAAGGACGCGTCCGGAAAGCGGCCCCGGACCGGGTCGAGCGCCTCGGCGGCGACGGACTCGCTCACGCCGACGAGGCGCAGGGAGAGGGAGGCGCTGCCGCCGCGGGCGTGGCGCGCGGCGAGCCGCGGCAGGACGCGCGTGAAGATCGGAGCCATCTCCGAGTAGGGGCCGGGGAGCAGGATCATCGTGCGCGGGCGCCCGTCCTTCCACCGGAACTCGAGGCGCTGGCCCGGCGCCGAGCCCGCCTCGTTGGCGAGGACCTCCGCGCCGTCGATCACCTCGGCCTGGCGCTTGTTCTGCTCCGGCACGGCGGCGTGGTAGCGCGCGAAGCGCTTCCGGATCACGCGCCACAGGGACGGGATGAAGCGGAGCCCGCGGCCGAGCGCGGCGGAGGCGGCCTCGCGCGTCAGGTCGTCGAACGTCGGGCCCAGGCCTCCGCTGACGACCACCGCGTCCGCCGAGTCGAGCGCGCGGCGCAGGGCGGCGCGGATCTCCGCGACCGAGTCGGGCAAGGACGACTCCCCGGCCACCTCGAAGCCCGCGCGGCGCAGGCGCACCGACAGCCACGCCTGGTGCGTGTTCACCTGCCCGGCGAGCAGCTCGCTGCCGACGCAGACGAGGTACGCGCGCGGGGCGCGGCGGACCCGGCTCACTGATAGACGCCGGCCCGGGCTTCGGCGGGAGCTTCCCCGGCGTTGATCGTCCCGTGCCGCGCCTCGTACTTGTCGAGGTTGTCCTTGAGCGCCCAGAGCAGGCGCTTGGCGTGCACGGGCGAGGTGATCAGGCGCGTCAGGACCTTCGTCTTCTGCGACTGAGGCTGGAGGAACAGGAAATCGAGGAGGAACTCGGTCTCGCTGTGCGTGATCAGCGCGAGGTTCGTGTACAGGCCGCGGGCGACGGCCTCGTCGATCTCGACCTGCAGCGGCGCTTGGTTGTCTTCCATGGGTCCATCCTACAACTTCGAGAGGTCGATGGAGAACCGGTAGCGCACGTCGCCCTTGGCCAGGCGCTCGTAGGCCGCGTCGATGCCGGCGGGAGCGATCACCTCGACGTCGGCGAAGACTTTCTTTTTCGCGCAGAAGTCGAGCATCTCCTGCGTCTCGGCGATGCCGCCGATCAAGGAGCCGGCGACCTGCCGGCGCGCGAGGATGAGCGGGAACGCCGGCAGCGCGAGCGGCTGCGGCGAGACGCCGACGAGCGCGAGCGTCCCTCCGGTGTCCAGCAGGCCGAGCGCGGCGCCGACGTCGTGCGGCGCGGAGACCGTGTCGATGATGAGGTCGAGGCGCCCCGCGTGCTTCGCCATCGCGGCCGAGTCCGACGTCAGGATGAAGTCGTGCGCGCCGAGGCGCTTGCCGTCGGCCTTCTTCGCGGCCGTGCCGCTGAGCACGACCACCTCGGCGCCCATCGCCGCGGCGAGCTTGACGCCCATGTGCCCGAGGCCGCCGAGGCCGAGCACGCCGACCTTGCTCCCCTTGCGCGTCCCGAAGCGCTTGAGCGGCGAGTACGTCGTGATGCCCGCGCACAGCAGGGGCGCTACGCGCTCGAGCGGCAGGCCGGCCTTGATCCGAAGGACGAAGTCCTCGTCGACGACGACGTGCGACGAGTAGCCGCCGTACGTCGGCGTCTTCCCGTCGAGCTCGAAGCCGTTGTAGGTGAACGCGACGGGGCCCGCGCAGTGCTGCTCGAGGCCCTTCCGGCAGTTCGCGCACTTCCCGCAGGAGTCGACCAGGCAGCCCACGCCGGCGCAGTCCCCCGCCTTGAACTTCCGCACCTTCCTGCCGACCGCGGTCACGCGCCCCGCGATCTCGTGGCCGGGCACCATCGGGAACTTGGAGCCGCCCCACTCGTCGCGCGCCTGATGCAGGTCGCTGTGGCAGATGCCGCAGAACGCGATCTCGATGACGACGTCCCGGTCGCCGGGCTCGCGGCGCTCGAACGTCCAGGGCTGGAAAGGGCTGGTCGGGCTCATGACGGCGCAGGCTTTGGCTTGGCTCATGCGGAGACCTTAATAAAAAACGAACGGAGGAACCACGAAGTCGCGAAGACGCCAAGAAAGACTTGCCGTCAACTCCTGATCCGCGTCGAATTCTCTTTGTGTCTTAGTGCCTTTGTGGTTCATCCGTATCCGTTTCAGTTGCTCTTCCCTTAATAATCAGCTAGAATGTCCGACTACATGAGGAAAGGGGCCCTTCTCATCATATCCGCGCCGTCCGGCGCCGGCAAGACCACCATCTGCCGCAAGCTCCTCGCGCGCCGCAAGGACCTCAAGTATTCGGTTTCGTGCACGACGCGCGCGCCGCGGCCGGGGGAACGGGCCGGCAAGCACTATTTCTTCCTGAGCCGCGAGGAGTTCAAGCGCAAGATCCAGCGCGGCGAGCTGCTCGAGTGGGCGATGGTCCACGACGAATACTACGGCACCCCGCGGCATTTCATCGAGGAGCAGACGAAGAAGGGCCTCAACGTGATCATGGCGATCGACGTGCAGGGCGCGATGTCCATCCGCCGCAAGCACCCGGCGGCGATACTCGTGTTCGTGCTCCCCCCCTCGATGGACGAGCTCAAGGCCCGTCTCGCCGGCCGCCGCGACGCGTCGGAGATCGTCGCCAAGCGCCTCGCCAACTCCCGCGGCGAGCTCGCCGCGGCCAAGGACTACGACTACGTCGTGGTCAACGACGACCTCTCGATGGCCGTCGACCAGATCTCATGCATCCTCACCGCCGAGACGCTCAAGACGTCCCGGCTCGATCCGTCCGCTTCGTCGTTCGTCACCGCGCTCGCTTAAGGAGAAACGCTCAATGGCCAAGAAGGAACCCGTCAAGGACGCCCAGCCGTACAAGACCACCGAGGAAATGATCCTCAATTTCCCTCGCGGAAAGTATTCCGCGATCCCGATGGCCGCCCTCTGGGTCAAGGAGCTCAAGAAGCGCGAGGAGAACCGCCACCTGACGCCGGCGGAGCTGCTCGACCTCGCGGTCCGCGACGTGCTCGGCGGCAAGGTGGACTGGAAGGACCTGAAGAAGGCCGCGGCCGCCAACGGCGACGAGGCCCCCAAGAAGGCGGAGTAGGGCCATGGCGAAGCCCGTACGCCGCGTGGTGCTGGGAGTGACCGGCAGCATCGCGGCGTACAAGGCCCCGCTGATCGTGCGGGGCCTCGTCAAGAAGGGCGTCGAGGTGCGCTGCGTGCTGACCCCCACCGCCGCGCAGTTCGTCTCTCCGCTGACCCTGACGACGCTGTCGAAGCACCCGGTCGCGCAGTCGATGACCGACCCGGCGCTGTGGGAGATGGCGCACCTGTCGCTGGCGGGCTGGGCCGACCTCGTGCTGATCGCGCCGGCGACCGCGGACTTCATCGCGCGGCTGGCGCAGGGCCGCGCGGCGGGCCTGCTCGACGCGCTCGTCCTCTCGACGAAGGCCCCCGTCGTCGTCGCCCCGGCGATGGACGCGGAGATGTGGGAGCACGCGGCGACGAAGGCGAACGTCTCGCGCCTCGAGAGCTTCGGCTACCGCCTGCTCGGCCCCGAGAAGGGCGAGCTGGCCAGCGGCAAGACGGGCTTCGGACGCCTCGTCGAGCCCGACGAGATCGTGCGCTCGATCCTCAAGCGTGCCTGAGCTTCAAATGAGCCTACGGGGCCGGTCGGTGCTCATCACCTCGGGGCCGACCCGCGAATTCCTGGACCCCGTCCGGTTCCTGTCGAACGCGTCGAGCGGCGCGATGGGCTTCGCGCTCGCCGCGGCGGCGAAAAAGGCGGGCGCGAAGGTGACGGTCATCAGCGGACCAACGGAACTGGAACCGCCTCGCGGCATCCGCGTCGTCAAGGTGGTGACGGCGCTCGAGATGCGGAAAGAAACATTGCGACGCGTTCGCGGCGCGGCCGTGATCATCGGCGCGGCGGCCGTGTCGGACTGGCGCGTCGCGAAGGTCGAGGGACACAAGATCAAACGGAATGATTCAGCGCTTCGCTTGACCTTGATTCCCAATCCCGATATCATCAAAGACGCCGCCGCTGAACGCCGCCCGGGCCAGATCTTCGTCGGATTCGCCCTCGAGACGCGCCGCGAGACGGCGCACGCGCGCGGCAAGCTCGCGCGCAAGGGCCTCGATCTGGTCGTCGCCAACGGGCCCGCCTCGCTCGCGTCGGGCCGCATCGCCGCGACCATGGTCGGCATTGGTTGGACGCGCCGTCTGCCCCCGGGGCCGAAGGCGCGCGTCGCGAAGACCGTCGTCGCCGAGATCACGAGACTGCTGAATGAGCGCCGAGCTTGACGAATTGAAGGAACTCACCAAAGCGCTGCGGCGCCGCGTCTCCTTGTCCGACTCGTCGGATTGGATGGTTTCGCCTGCGGCGAAACCCCCGGCCGAGGCGCTTAAAAAAAGCGCGGACTCTCGGCCGCCGCGTGCCGGCTCCTTATCTGAACTCGCCGAGGGCATCAAGGCGTGCCGCGATTGCCCGCTCGGCGCGACGCGCATCCAGGCCGTGCCCGGCGTCGGCAGCGCCGGGGCCGAGGTCATGTTCATCGGCGAGGGCCCCGGGTTCAAGGAGGACCACACCGGCGAGCCCTTCGTCGGCCGCTCGGGACAGCTCCTCGACAAGATCCTGGAGGCCATCGGCCTCTCCCGCAAGACCGTGTACATCGCCAACATCGTGAAGTGCCACCCGATGAAGGACCCCTCCGACCCCGAGAGCCGCGGCAACGACCGTCCCCCGACGCAGGAGGAGATGGACGCCTGCCGCGGCTGGCTCGAGGCGCAGATCCGCGCCATCAAGCCGAAGGTCATCGTGACCTTGGGGGCCGTGCCCGCGAAGGCCCTGCTGGGAGACCTGACGCCCATCACGAAGATCCGCGGCCAGTGGCGGACCTACGACCCGGGCGGCGGCCTCGCCCCGATCAAGCTGCTGCCGACCTTTCATCCCGCCGCGCTGCTGCGCAACCCGGACCTCAAGCGCGACGTTTGGGAAGACATGAAGAGCCTGAAAAAGGAGATTTCCAAATGAGCAAGCCCGACCCCCGCGCCTCCAGATCCGACCGCGACGTCCTCGACAACCTGGGCGCTCTCATCGGCGGACAGATCAAGAAGGGCATGAGCAAGCTCGAGGAGGTCATCTCCGACGGCAGGAAGGAGCACGCCGACTCGAAGTTCATGGGCTACGTGAAGGTGTTCATGGACGATCCGGCGGTGGCCGCCGTCACGCCCTCGAGCCGGTTCCTCGTCGACCGCACGGTCAAGGCGATGGACCTCGCGCACGCGAAGGTCATCGTCGAGTACGGCGCCGCGCGCGGCGTCATGACGCGCAAGATCCTCGAGAAGATGCGCCCCGACGCGAGGCTCCTCGCCATCGAGTTCAACGCCGACCTCTTCAAGGAGCTTCAGGACCTCCGCGACCCGCGCATGACGGCGATCCACGGCGACGTCCGCGAGATCGAGAAGATCCTCGCCAAGCACGGCTTGAGCGGCGCCGACGTCATCGTCTCCGGCGTGCCGTTCGCGTTCTTCTCCGGCCGCGGCCGCCACGAGCTGCTCACCAAGACCTCGTCGCTGCTCAACCCCGGCGGGCGCTTCGTCGCCTACCAGGTGACCACCCACCTGATCCCGATGCTTCCGGACTACTTCTCGAAGGTGGACACGCAGTTCGAGGTGCGCAACATGCCGCCGCACTTCGTCTTCACCGCGCTGAAGTAAAAAGTAAAAGGAGTAAAAGGTGCCAGGCCTCCCATTATCCCATTACTCGGGAGGCCCCGTGATCGAAGTAATGGGATAATGGGAGGCCTGGCACCAGATGAGGATTGCCGAAGTCGCCTTTCCCGTTCCCCTGCCGAAGGGCTACCACTATCAGGTCCCGGACGGCATGAGCGTCGCGGCTGGCCACCGCGTCCGAGCCCCTTTCGGCCCGCGTAAAGCCGTCGGCGTCGTTCTGTCCGTCTTCGAGGGAGAGCCCTCACGACCGCTGAAGGCGATCGACTCGCTGATCGACTCCCGCCCCGCGCTGAGCGCGGAGGGCGTGGCGTGCGCGCGCTTCATGGCGCGGCGCTTCGGCGCGCCGATCGGCGAGGCGCTCAAGGCCCTGGCGCCTCCCTTCGTCAAGTCGCTCGACGAGCCCGTCGAGGTCTTCTCCGCGCCCCCGCGCGCGGACGTCCCGGCGGCCTTCACGCTCACGCCCGGCCAAGCCGGCGCGCTCGAGCGGCTCGAGGCGCTGCTCGACGCGAGGAAGCACGCGACGACCTTGATCTTCGGCGTGCCCGCCTCGGGCAAGACCGAGGTGTACCTGCGCCTGATCCGGCGCGCGATATCAAAAGGCGGCCAAGCCGCCTTCCTCCTGCCCGAGATCTCCCTGACTCGGCCGTTCTTCGACGAGTTCGCGGCCTCCCTCGGCGTGCCCGTGGCGCTGTGGCACTCCGGCCTGACGCCGCGCGAGCGGCGCCGCGCGTGGCTGGCGATCTCCCGCGGCGACGTGAAGGTCGTCGTCGGCGCGCGCTCCGCGTGCCTCCTCCCTTTCAAGGACCTGCGCCTCGCCGTGCTCGACGAGGAGCAGGACGAGTCGTTCAAGCAGGACTCCAATTCTCCCTTCTATCACGCGCGCGAGGTCGCCATCGAGCGCGCGAAGGCGTTCGGCGCGCTGGTCGTGCTCGGCTCGGCCACGCCGAGCATCGAGTCATGGAGCATGGCCCGCTCGGGGACGGCGGAGCTCCTGGCGATGCCGGACCGCGTCTCCGCGGTCCCGCGCCCGCCGGTGACGACCCTGCCGCCCGGGAAGTTCGGCGAGGTGCTCTCCGAGGAGCTCGTCGACAAGATGGCCGAGCGCCTGCGGCGCGGCGAACAGTCCATCTTGTTGGTTAATCGTCGGGGGTTTTCGACGCTGACCACTTGCTCCAAATGCCGGTGGATCGACCGCTGCGCGGACTGCGGCGTGGCCAAGATCACGCACGAGAAGCCCGAGGGCGGCTTCGTCCTGATCTGCCACCACTGCGGCCGCAAGTGGCCGCCGCCGCAGACGTGCGGCGCGTGCGGCGACCCGGCGATGCGCACGGGCGGCGTCGGTACCCAGCGCGTGGCGGCCGAGGTCAAGCGCCGCCTGCCCGGCGCGCGCGTCCTGCGCATGGACCGCGACACCGTCTCGAAGGAGGCCAAGCTCGAGGAGCGCGTCTACGACCGGTTCCGCGCCCACAAGGCCGACGTCCTCGTCGGCACCAAGCTCGTCGCCAAGAGCTTCCATTTCCCCGAGGTGACCTTGGTCGGCGTCGTGGACGCGGACACGATGCTGCACATGCCCGACTTCCGCTCCGCCGAGCGCACGATGCAGCTGCTCGCCCAGGTCGCGGGCCGCGCGGGCCGCGCGGACAAGCCCGGCGAGGTGCTCCTGCAGACCCTGTCGCCGGATCACGAGGCGATCAAGGGCGCGGCCGACGGCGACTACGCCGCCTGGGCCGACGCCGAGCTCGCCGCGCGCGTCGAGCTGAGCTATCCCCCCGCGGGAGGCCTGATCCGCGCCGTCCTCGCCTGCGCCGACGAGGCGAAGCTGACCGAGGCCGGCGCCGCCTGGGCCGACGCGCTGCGCCTGCTGCTGCCCGCGCCGGCGGAGGTCGTGGGCCCCGCGCCCGCGCTGCTGCGCCAGGTACGCGGCAAGTTCCGCGACACGCTCCTCATCAAGCTCCCCGCCGCCGGGGTCGAGGAAGGCCTCAAGCGCGCCCGGGGCTGCCCGCTGCCTTCCTCCGTCAAGCTGACCCTCGACGCCGACCCCTACGACTTCCTGTAAATGTAAAGGTGCCATCCCGCGTACCTCGTGTGATCGTTTGAGGGTGGACGCCGGGCCGCTAGAGTTGTAATATTCCTCATAGCATGGAGCAGAACCCGCTCGCCCGCCTCAAGCGCGGCACTCTTTCCCTCGTCAGCGACGAGGAGCTGACGAAGAAGCTCGCCTCCGGGCGCGTCCTGCGCGTCAAGCTGGGCGTGGACCCGACCTCGTCCGACCTGCACCTCGGCCACAGCGTCGTGCTGACGAAGCTCCGGCAGTTCCAGGACCTCGGCCACACCGCCGTGCTCATCATCGGGGACTTCACCGCGATGGTGGGCGATCCCTCGGGGCGGGACTCCACTCGCCCCACGCTCACCGCCGCCGAGGTGAAGGCCAACGCCGCGACCTACCAGGAGCAGGCGTTCAAGATCCTCGACAAGAGCAGGACCGAGCTGCGCTTCAACTCCGAGTGGCTGACGCCGTTCATGAAGGACCACTTGCTGGACACCCTCAAGAGACACACCGTCCAGCAGGTGCTCTCCCGCGAGGACTTCAAGAAGCGCATCGCCGAGAACTCCCCTATCTCCTTGCTCGAGGTGATGTACCCGCTGATGCAGGGCTACGACTCCGTCGCCGTGAAGGCCGACGTCGAGCTCGGCGGCAACGACCAGCTGACCAACCTCCTGATGGGCCGCAAGATGCAGCAGGACGCGGGCCAGGAGGCGCAGGTCGCGCTGACCGTCCCGCTGCTCGTCGGCCTCGACGGCGAGAAGAAGATGTCGAAGTCCTACGGCAACTCGATCGGCTTGAACGACCCGCCCAACGACATGTTCGGCAAGACCATGCGGGTCAACGACGAGCTGATGCTGGATTACTACACGCTCCTGACCGACGTCGACCTCGAAGCGGTCAAGGCCATGCATCCGATGAAGGCCAAGAAGGAGCTCGCGCGGATCCTCGTCGGCAAATATCACGGCGACGCCGCGGGCGACGCCGCGCTGTCCTACTTCGAGAGCACGTTCTCCAAGAAGGAGCAGCCGGTCATCGCCGAAGGCGATGAAAAACAGGTCTCGCAAACGGTGCTCTCCAAGATCATCGCCGAGGTCGCCGGCATGTCCGGCGGCGAGGCCCGCCGCCTCGTCGAGCAGGGCGGCGTGCAGATCGACGGCGTGAAGGTCACCGTCGACGGCCCCGTCAAGGACAAGACGACCTTCACGCTGAAGGTCGGGAAGCACAAGTTCTTCAAGATCGCGCTGATTCCGTCGAAAGCCTAGGGAGATACCGATGAAACTCATCGCCGCCGCGCTCGCCCTGCTGCTCGCCTCCGCCGTCCCCCTCCGCGCCCAGGAGGAGAAGTGGGACGCGCGCCTCGGCGCCGTCTCCGGCGACGTGACGATCGTCGCCGCCGACGGCTCGCCCGACGCCTCCGGCGAGGCCGGCATGCCGCTCGAGGAGGGCGACCGGGTCGTCGTCGCCGACGGCGCCTCGGCCGAGGTGGCGCTCGACGGCGGCAGCCTGATCACCGTGCGCGAGAACTCCGACTTCAAGATCGAGCAGGCCGCGAAGGGCGACTCGACGTTCTTCCTGTCGGTCGGCTCCCTGCTCGCGAAGATCCAGAAGCTCGGCAGCCAGCGCCTGCGCGTGCGCACCCCCACCGCGGTGGCCGCCGTGCGAGGCACGGAGTTCGGCGTCGAGGCCGGCGACGAGACCTACGTCGGCGTGTTCGACGAGGGCAAGGTCGAGGTCACCGGCGACGCCGGCGGGCCGCCCGAGCTCCTGATCGCCAACCAGGAGACCTCCGTCAAGAAGGGCGCGGCGCCGGTCCACGCGATCCAGCTCCAGCGCTTCGCGGCGCACCGCGCGCTGATGCGCGGCCACGGCCGGCGCCTGGCGGCCATCAAGGCGAAATGGAAGGCGCTGCCTCCCGAGCAGCGCCGCGAGATGCGCAAGAAGACGATGGAGCGGATGCGCGAGAACCGCAGGAAGTTCATCGAGAAGCGCGCCGCGATGAAGCAGAAGGTCGAGGACAAGCGCCGGCAGAACGTCGAGCGGGGCCGGCAGCGGCGTCAGGAGAACCTGCGCAAGATGGACGAGCGCCGCAGCCGCGTCAACCGGCCGCGGAAGGACCGCTGATGCGGCCGGCCGCCGATAAGGCGACGGCCCCCGCCGCGCCGCCTGCGGACCCGACCACTCTGTCGGGCATCCCGGTCAAGCGCGAGTACGGGCCTGAGGACGCGCCCGCGGCGGAGTCCGTCGGCCGGCCCGGGGAGTTCCCCTACACGCGGGGCCTGAAGAGCGGCGGCTACCGCATGACGCCGTGGACGATGCGCATGTTCGCCGGCCACAAGACCGCCAAGGACACCAACGAGCGCTTCAAGTACCTCCTCGAGCACGGCCAGACCGGCCTCTCCACGGCCTTCGACCTCCCGACCTTGATGGGCCTCGACTCCGACGATCCGCGTTCCCTGGGCGAGGTCGGCCGCGAGGGCGTCGCCGTGGACAGCCTCGCCGACATGGAGGCGCTGTTCGCCGGCATCGACCTGGGCAAGGTCTCGACGTCGATGACGATCAACCTGCCCGCGCCGGTCATCTTCGCGATGTACATCGCGCTGGCCAAGAAGCAGGGCGTGCCCCTGACGCGCGTGCGCGGCACCTGCCAGACCGACATCCTCAAGGAGTACATCGCGCAGAACGAGTATCTCTACCCGCCGGAGCCCTCGATGCGGCTCGTCCTCGACCTCATCGAGTACTGCGTGCGCGAGGTGCCGCGCTTCTATCCGATCTCGATCTCGGGCTACCACATCCGCGAGGCCGGCGCGGACGCCGTGCAGGAGCTCGCCTTCACCCTCGCCGACGGGCGGGACTACGCCGAGCGCCTGATCGCGCGCGGCCTCCCGGTCGACGACTTCGCCTCTCAGCTCTCGTTCTTCTTCGACGTCCACAACCACTTCTTCGAGGAGATCGCCAAGCTCCGCGCCGCGCGCTCGATCTGGGCGAAGCTGATGAAGGACGAGTTGGGAGCGAAGAAGGAGATATCCTGGATGCTCCCGATGCACTGCCAGACCGCGGGCGTGAGCCTCACGGCCCAGCAGCCGCTCAACAACCTGGCGCGCGTCGCCTACCAGTCGATGGCCGCCGCGCTCGGCGGCACGCAGAGCCTGCACACGAACTCCTTCGACGAGGCGCTGGCGCTGCCCACCGACGAGGCTGTGATGCTCGCCCTGCGCACGCAGCAGATCCTGGCGCTCGAGACGGGCGTCACCGACACCCCGGACCCGTTCGGCGGCTCGTACTACCTCGAGAGCCTCACCGCCGAGGTCGAGAAGCGCGCGACCGCGATCATGACCCGCATCAAGGAGCTCGGCGGCGTCGTGCCCGCGCTCGAGAAGGGCTACTTCCACCGCGAGATCGCCGAGACCTCGTACCGCTTCGAGCTCGACCAGGCCGCGAAGCGGCGCAAGATCGTCGGCGTCAACACGCACGAGACCGAGGGGCAGGTCCCCCCGATCCTCAAGATCGACCACGCCGTCGAGAAGGGCCAGGTGCGGCGCCTCAAGAAGCTGCGGGCCGAGCGCGACAACGGCAAGGTGCAGGCGTGCCTCGCACGACTTCGCGGCGCCGCGAAGACCGAGACGAACCTCATGCCGCTGATCCTCGAGTCGGTCGAGGCCTACGCGACCGTCGGCGAGGTCACCCAGGCGCTGAAGGACGTCTTCGGCGAGTACCCGGTGTTCGGGGGCTGATGAGATGCTGATCGCGGTCGAGGCCGAAGTCGAGGGCGCCAAGTTCCGCGCCCAGCTCACGGCTCTGCTCGAGTCCGTCGGCCACAAGGTCCTGGAATTGCCGGACCGCGCGGGAGCGCTGGCGCAGCTTCGCGCCGCCAAGCCCCATCTTCTCGTCATAGCCTGCGCCCCCGGCTGCGGCGCCGCCGAGTTCATCCGTTTCCTGCGATCCCAGCCGGACATGCGCCTGCTGCCCGTCCTGTGCGTCGATCCCAAGGCCGGCTCGGGCGACACCGTGGCCCTGCTCGACGCCGGCGCCGACGACGCGATCACCCGCCCCTTCCAGCCGCCGATCTTCCTCGCCCGCGTGCGCACCTTGCTTCGCCGCGTGGTCTGGGCCGGCGACGCCCCCGAGGAGACCGTCACCACCCTGACCGGCGGCCCGATCCTCCTCAAGCTCGTCTCCCGGCAGGCCCTCGTCGTCGGCAAGCCCGTCGAGCTGACCCGGCTCGAGTTCGACCTGCTCGCGCACATGCTCAAGCATCCCGACCGCGCCTTCAAGCGCGACGAGCTGCTGGCGGCCGTCTGGAACTACCCGGGCAACGTCGAGACCCGCACCCTCGACAAGCACGTGGAGTCCCTGCGCCGCAAGGTCGGCCCCTGCGCCCCGCTGATCCAGACCGTGCACGGCGTCGGCTACCGCTTCGCCCCCGGCGACGCGGTCCGGTCCTGACCCTGCGAAGATCATTTCGCAATTTGTTTACGGGACGCGTTGGCCCCGGGGCTCGCGCTCGGTTATACTCTGGAACACGCGCGCGCGTACGATGACAAGGAAAAACCACTCGTGGACGCGGTTCCCGTTCGTGGCGGCTTGCGCCGCCCTTCTCCTGAGCCCCTCCCCCGCCCGGGGCCAGGCCCTTTTCCAGGAGAAAACCTCGGCGAACGCCACGAGCATCACGGGAACGAACTGGACCACGCCGACCAACATCCAGACCGATAACGGCGCGTACGCCAGCTACAACAACACCGCCCAGGACTGGCTGGTCGTCAAGACGTTCGGCTTCTCGATCCCGACCGCGTCGGTCATCGACGGCATCCAGGTCGTGGTCCAGGGCTATTCGCCGAACACCCAGACGGCCCGCCGCGCGTTCGACGCGGCCCTGACCAAGGACGGGTCGACCGCGGCGGGCTCGGCCGTCCTGGCCCTGCAGATGCCGAACCCGAGCGACGCGGACGTCGCGGTCAGCAGCGCCGGCGCCTTCTGGAACACGACCTGGACGGCGGCCGACCTCAACAGCGGAAACTTCGGCGTGATGTTCCGGGACAACAACACGACCGCCCACGTCCTCTACTTCGACTCGATGACGGTGACGGCCCATTACCGGACCATCGACGACATCACCGTCACCCCGACCGCGATGGCCCCGGCCACGATCGCCCAGGGCTCGGACTACGCCGTGGAGAAGCTGTCGCTGGCGACGAACGCGAACTCCGCGACGTGGACGGCGGTGACGATCACCAAGACCGGGACCCTCGCCGACGGCAGCGTGACGGCGGTCAAGATCTACCTCGACGCCAACGCCAACGGGACCTACGAGAGCGCGTCGGACACCTTGGTCTCCTCCGGCGCCGACGCCTTCACCGCCGGCTCGGCCGCCGTCACCCTTTCCGCGCCGCAGACCATCACGACGACGGCGAAGGTCTACTTCGTCGTCTACAACCTGGCGACGCTGGCGGCGGTCGGCGGCACCATCGGCGCGACGGTCGGCGCCGGCGCCCTGACCGTGACCTACCCCGACACCGCGCTCGCGACCAATCTCCCCGCCAGCTCGGGCAACTCGACGGTGACCGACGGGGCCGACACCGTCACGGTGACGCCCACCGACCAGGCGGGGGCCAGCGTCGCCCAAAGCGCGGACTATTCCGTCGAGCGGCTCTCACTGGCGACGAACCAGGAGACCGCCACGTGGACGGCGGTCACGGTGACCAAGACCGGGACCTTGGCCGACGCCAAGATCACGACGGTCAAGATCTACCTCGACGCCAACGCGAACGGGACGTACGAAGCCGGCTCGGACACTTTGATCTCCCCGGCCGTGACGACCTTCTCGGGCGGATCGGCGGCCGTCACGCTCTCCGCCGCCCAGACCATCACCACGACGGCGCAGGTCTATTTCGTCGTCTACTCGCTCGAGGCGACCGCGACGCCGGGGGCGACGGTCGGCGGCTCGGTCGCCGCCGGGGCCTTGACCGTCACCGGCCCTGCCCTCGTCGCCTCGACGAACCTGCCCGCCAACTCCACGAACTCCAGCGTGACCGACGTCGCCGACACGATCACCGTCACCCCGACCGGCGTCGCGCCGGCGAACATCGTCCAGGGCGGAGATTTCGCCCTCGAAAAGCTCTCCCTGGCCACCGGCGGCGACGAGGCGACCTGGACCGCCATCAACGTGACGAGGACCGGGAGCCTGGTCGATGGCGACGTGGCGACCGTCAAGATCTACATCGACGACGGCAGCGGGACCTATGACGGCGCGGACACCTTGATCTCCCCCGCGGTGACCGCCTTCTCCGGAGGCGCGGCCGCGATCACCTTGAGCGCGGCGCAGACCATCACGACGACCCCCAAGGTCTATTTCGTCGTCTACACCCTGCAGGTCACCGCGACGGTGACGAACACGATCGGCGCGCAGGTGTCCGTCGGCGCTCTCACCGCGACCGCGCCCGACTCGGTGGCCGCCACGAACCTGCCCGCCAACTCGAGCAACGCGACCGTCATCGCCCTGGGCGACACCATCACCGTGACCCCGACCGACATGGCCCCGGGGACGATCGCCCAGGGGACGGCGAACACGGCGATGCAGAAGCTTTCCCTGGTCACCAACGCCAACAGCGCGACGTGGACGGACATCACGGTGACCAAGAGCGGCACGCTCGCCGACGCCCAGGTCACGACCGTGAAGATCTACCTCGACGCGAACGCCAACGGCACCTTCGAGTCGGCCTCAGACACCTTGATCTCCCCGGCGGTCAACACCTTCAGCGCCGGGCTGGCCGCCATCACCTTGAGCGCGTCCCAGACGATCAACACGACGCCGAAGGTCTACTTCGTCGTCTATACGCTGGAGGCCTACGCGCCGCCGGGCGCCACCATCGGCGCGTCGGTGGCCGCGAACACGGCCCTCACCGTGACCTCCCCCGACATCGTCGCGACCGCGAACTTTCCGGCCAACTCGAGCAACGCGACGGTGACCGACGTCGCCGACACCGTCACGGTCACGCCGACGAGCATGGCGCCGGGCTCGGTCGCTCAGGCCACGGATTACGCGGTCGAAAAGCTGTCGATGGCGACCGGCGCCGACGAGGCGATCTGGACGGCCGTCACGGTGACGAAGACCGGGACGCTCGCCGACGCCGGCGTGACGACGGTGAAGATATACCTCGACGCCAACGCCAACGGCACCTACGAATCCGGCTCGGACACCTTGATTTCCCCCGGAGTGACGACTTTCTCCGGCGGCTCGGCGGCGATCACGCTCAGCGCGGCCCAGACCCTGACCTCGACGGCCAAGGTCTATTTCATCGTGTACACGCTCGCGACGACCGCGACGGAGGGCGCCACGATCGGAGCGTCGGTGGGGTCCAACGCGGACGTGACCGTCAGCGGAGCGGACGCCGTGGCGGCGACGAACTTCCCCGCGACCTCGGCGAACTCCACGGTGACCGACGCGGCGGACACGATCACGGTCACGCCGACGAACATGGCCGCGGGCAGCGTCGCGCAGAGCTCCGACTACGCGGTCGAGAAGCTCTCGCTCGTCACGAACCAGGAGACCGCGTCGTGGACGGCGCTGACGGTGGCCAAGACCGGGACTCTCGCCGACACCAAGATCACGACGGTGAAGATCTATCTAGACGCCAACGCCAACGGGACCTACGAGTCCGGCTCGGACACCTTGATCTCGCCGGGCGTGACGACCTTCTCCGGCGGCTCGGCGGCGGTCACTTTGAGCGCGGCGCAGACCATCACGACGACGCCCAAGGCCTACTTCATCGTCTACGTCCTCGACGTCGAGGCGACGATCGGGGCGACCGTCGGGGCCCAGGTCGCCTCGGGGGCCCTGACCGCGGCCGCGCCGGACGCGGTCGCGACGACGAACCTCCCCGCGAACTCGACCAACTCGTCGGTGACCGACGCGGCGGACACGATCGCGGTCACCCCGACCGATGTCGTCGGGGCGCAGTTCGGCCAGGGCGAGACGAAGGCCCTGCTCAGGCTCTCGATGGCCACGGGCGCGGACTCGGCCGCGTGGACGGCGATCACGATCAACAAGCTCGGCAACCTCGCCGACGGGAGCGTCACGACGATCCGGATCTACCTCGACGATGGCGACGACGTCTTCGACTCGGCGCTCGACACCTTGGTCTCCCCCTCCGCGAACACCTTCACCGCCGGCTCCGTCGCGATTACCCTGAGCGCGGCCCAGACGCTGACGGCCACGCCCAAGGTCTATTGGGTCGTCTATCAGCTCTCCGTCTCCGCGACCGTCGGCAACACGATCGGCGCGCGCGTGAACGCGGCCGGCAGCCTCACGATCACCGCCCCGGACGGGGTCTCGGGCGCCTTCCCGATGGACTCGACCGCCGCGACGGTGGCCGCCCCCGATACGGTCACGGCCGTGCCGACCTCCCTGGCCCCCGCCAGCATCGGCCAGGGCGCGGACTACGCGGTGGAGAAGCTCTCTCTGACCACGAACGGGAACACCGCGTCCTGGACCGCCGTCAAGGTGACCCTCAGCGGGACCATCAACCGGACGAACGTCACGGCGGTGAAGGTCTACCTCGACGCCGGCACCGGCGACTACGGCAACGAGGACACCTTGCTCGCCGCGGGGACCTTCGGCGGCGCCGGCAACGTGACCCTCACCTTGAGCCCGGCCCAGACGATCACCACGACGGCGAAGGTCTACTTCATCGTCTACACCCTCAACGCGGCCACCCCGGTCGGCAACACGGTCGGCGCCTCGGTGGCCGCCGCGGCCGACATGACCATCGCCTCTCCGGACACGATGGCGACGACGAACTTCCCCGCCAACTCGAGCAACTCGACGGTCGACCTTCCCGACTACGGAGTCACGGTCTCGCCGTCGATCGTCACCGTCGGCAGCGTCGCGCTCAACCAGAACTATATCGTCACGACGGGGGTGACGGTGACCAACGTCGGCAACATGGGCACGACCTACGAGCTCAAGGCGACGACGGTGACCGCGGGCAGCCCTTGGGTCATCGCCGCGACGCCGGGGACGGATCAGTTCACGATGCAGGGCCTCTTCCACTCGGCGCAGCCCGTCGTCGGCGACTACACGGCGTCCGACCGCATACTCGATTCGGCGACGGCGTGCCTCGGCGGCAAGTTCGAGGGCGACCGGAGCTGCCAGCAGGTGCGTCCGGGCAACGTCCGCACCTTGTGGCTGAACGTCGGCATGCCGACCAACTCGTCGACCGAGGCCGTCCAGGACTTCAAGATCGATGTCACGGCGACCATCCCCTAGCCCCGCCGCGACGGACGGCTCCTCCGCGCCCGCGCGCTGGGCGCTCGGCCTGGCCGTCGCGGGCTCGCTGCTGGCCGTGTCGCCCATGCAGGCGGCGATGTACTCGATCCCCAAGCTCGTCGCCTTGTCCGCGGGGACTTTGCTGGCCTGGGCGGCGCTGGCGCGGACGGGCGCGCCGGCGCGGCGCACGCCGCTCGACCGGCCCCTGCTCGCCCTCGCCGCCGTCACGCTCGCGAGCTTCGCCGTCTCCTCCGACCGCTTCCTGAGCTTCGCCGGCCGCTACCAGATGTACTCGCTGGGCGTTCTGCCGCTCGCGCTGCTCGCCGCTTTTTTCCACGCGGCGCTCCGCTCCGGCCAGGCCGAGGAGCCGCGCCCGCTGCTGCGCCTGTGCGCCGCGGTCGCCGTCATGATGGGCCTCCACGCCCTGCTGCAGGGGGCGGGCGTCGAGCCGATCGCCTACATGCCGCGCAAGTTCCCGGACGGCCGGGCGGTGGGCACCCTCGGCAACCCCGCCTATCTCGGCGCCTGCCTGACGGCGCTGTTCCCCCTGGCGCTCGGCCTCGCCCTCGACCGGGAGGGCAGGGACCGCTGGCTCGGCCGGCTCGGGGCCGCGGGCGCCGCGGCCGGGATGTTCGCCAGCGGCTCGCGCGGGGCCTTCCTGGGCGCGGCCGCCGGGGCCGGGGTCTACCTGTGGCTCTCCGGGCGCCTGCGCGCCTCCGGCGGCCGCCGCCTGTGGGCGGGCGCGCTGGTCCTGCTCCTGATCGCGGGCGTCGCGGCGACTCTGCGCCTGCGCCGGGTCTCGGCTTCCGACTCGGCGCGCCTGGCGATGTGGGGCGCGGCGCTGCGCGCGGCGCCGTCCGCGCCCTGGCTCGGCTCCGGTCCCGACACGTTCGAGGCCGTGCTCCGGCGGGGACGCACGGACGGCTTCATCCGCGCCGTCGGCCCCGTCGCGGGGCAGGCCAACGCCCACAACGACCTGCTCCAGGCGCTGACCACGACGGGCGTCGCGGGCCTGGCCGCCTACCTGTGGCTGGCGTGGTCGCTGGCGGTCCTGGCCTGGCGGGCGCGCGGCGACGCGTACCGGGCGGCGGCGGCCGGCGCGCTGGCCGCGCTCTTCCTCCAGGCGAAGGTCAACCCGATCCCGCTTCCCGGGATGGTGCTGGCCGCGCTGTGCGCGGCCTGGCTGTGCCCCGCCGAGCCCGGTCCGGGGAAGCCGCGCTCCGCCGCGCTCGACGCCGCCGTCGCGCTCGGCTGCGCCGCCGCGTTCGTCCTGATCCTGAGCCTGGCCTCGGCCGATTGGAGCCACAAGAAAGCCGTCGTCTTCACGGCGGCCGGCCGGCCCGACGTCGCCCTGGCGTCGCACGAGCGCGCGGAGCGGCTCAATCCCGGCGAACTCCAGTATCGAATGATCCATGCGAGCCTCCTGCACCGGCTCGCGGCGAGCGACCAGGACCCCGAGCGCCGCCTCGCCCGTCTTGAGCGCGCGGTGCGCGTCGGGCGCGACGCGGTCCTTTGGCGGCCCGGCGAGGTGGACTCGCATCAGATCCTCGGCACCTCGCTGATCCTCCTCCGGCGCGCCGGCGGCCCCGACCATCTGGACGAGGCCGAGGCGGAGCTCGACCGGGCCCTCGCGCTTGATCCCAAGTTCACCCCCCTGATCCAGAACCGGATCGTGCTGGCTCGCGAGCGCGGAGACGCGGCGCGAGCGGAATCGCTGAGCGCGGAGCTTCTCCGCCTTCAGGGACTTCGGACGCGATGACGTACGCGCTGGGCGCCTGCGCCGCTTCGGCCCTGCTTTTTTTCTGGACCGGACAGGCCGACGCGTACGGCTCCCCCCGCCTGGCCGCGCTCGCGCTGACGGCCGCCGCGGCGTGGGCGGCGCTGTGGAACCGCCCGGGACGGCGGCGCACGCCGCTCGACGCGCCGCTCCTCGCGGTCCTCGCGGCCCTGCTGGCCTCGCTCGCCGGCTCGGCGGATCCGTACCTCGGCGCCGTCGGCATGTACAGCCTCCACGCCTACGGCCTGGCCGGGTTTCTCCTCTGCGCCTGCGTCTATCTCGCCTGCGCCTGGTCCGACGAGCCCGGCGAGCCCGACCGGCTTCTGCTCATCGCCCTGTGGGCCGCGGCGGCCGCGTCCGCCTACGGCGTGCTGCAGAAGCTGGGCCTCGAGCCGTTCGCGGGCGTCCGGGCCTCGGGGAGCGGGCGCGTCGGCGGGCCCCTGGGCGATCCCGTGCCGTTCGGCGCGTGCCTGCTCCTCTTCCTCCCCGTGGCCGCCCACTTCTGGCGCGACCCCGCTCCGGGCCGGCGCGCCGCCGGGCGGGTCGGCGGCGTCCTGGTCGCCGCGGCGCTCGCGCTGACTTTGTCCCGCGGAGCGTGGCTCGGCGCCGCGGCCGGCCTGGCCGTCTACGTCGGGCTGAGCGGCGCGGCGGAGGCCCGCCGCCGCCGCCTTCTCCTCATCGGGGCGGCCGCGGGGGCGGCCCTGGTCGCGGGCATCCTCCTCCGTCCGACGGCGAAGGCCTCCGACAGCGCGCGTTGGGCGCTGTGGGAATCCGTCGCCCGCTCGATCCCGCGCCGTCCGTGGCTCGGCGAAGGGCCCGACGGCGTCCAGACCTTGCTGCGGCGCGAGCGCACGGAGGGCTTCATCCGCGCGCTCGGCCCGACGAAATCCCAGGTCAGCGCCCACAACGATCTCCTCCAGGCCGCGGCCACCATGGGCTTCGCCGGCCTCGCCGCCTACGCGTGGCTCCTCTTCGGAGCGTGGCGCTGCCTGGCCGAGGCGCTGCGCGAGGAGCGCCGCCGCTCGCAGATCGCGGCGGTCGCGGGGGCGCTGGCCGGGCTGTTCGTGCAGGCGAAGTTCAATCCCGTGCCGCTCGGCGCGATGGTCCTCGCCGCGCTGTTCCTGGGCCTCGCCGCGCGCGGCTCGCCGGCGCCCGGGCGGGCCCGCCCCTTCAAGGCGGCCGCCGCCGGGATCTGCGCGGTCGTATTCGTCCTCGGGCTCTGGCTGTGCCGCGCGGACCGGGAGTTCCACCGGGCGCGCTCCTACGAGGCCGCCCGCCGCCCCGCGCCGGCCCTCAAGGCCTACCGGGCCGCCGTCCGGCTCAACCCGTACGAGCCGCATTACCGGCTGAACGCGGGGCGCTTCATGGCCGCCGCGGCGCTCGCCGTCCCGGGCCCGGAGGCCAGGCTGGCCCTGCTCGAGGAGGCGGTCGCGCTGGGGCGCGACGGCGCCCGCCTCCGTCCGGCCTTGGCCGACGGCTTCGCGATGCAGGGGACCTACCTCCTCCTAGCAGGGGCCCACGGGGCGCCCCCCCGCTGGGACGAGGCCGCCGCCGCGCTGGACGCGGCCTTGGAGCGGGATCCGGCGCTGCCGGCCCTGCTCGAGAACCGCATGAAGCTGGCCGAGGCGCTGGGAGACGTGGCCCGCGCCGGGACCCTTCGCGCCCGCTTGGACCGAGTTTTATCTAAAGACTAAAAAAGAATCTTAATAACACTAAACGACACTCAATGGAAATTCCATGGAGTGTCGTTTTTTATTGTTTACATAGCTTATTCCGCCGCCTGTCGCAATGATCCCTGTTGCGGGTTTGCGAAGGTTTTACGAAGAAAACTTCTCAAGGTTTGCGGCTAATAGGAATGACCCCGGGGACTTGACATGACACACTCTCGTACGCGCGCGCGAGAAGAGTATACGGGCGGGCGCGCGAACCATATAGCGAAAACGGAACGGAGACAGGACATGAACACGAAGACGAAGACTCTGCTGGCCGCGATGCTGACCGCGGCCTTGATCTCGCTGGGCGCGGGACCCGCGCTCGCGGACGCGAACCCGGCCAACGACTCGGGCTCGTTCACCATCCGCATCACGCCGAACGTCGACCTGGGGGTGACGGTGGACACGACCGGCGCCGCGTGGGAGGGTTCCTCGAACCTCGATATGACGCAGACGTTGGGGAGCGACGTCCGCCTTCAGACGCCGGTGGGCATCACGATGGCCGGCAACCTCAACAACCAGGAGCTCACCTTGACCGGCGCGGCGCTCAACACCTGGACGCTCGACACGGACGAGGCCGACGCGCAGGACCAGCTGCGGCTGTACGCGATGTTCGGAAAATCTTCGACGCCGGTGAAGCCGGCCATCGCCGATTTCGCGGGCGCTCAGAACTTGATCACGACCGCGGCGACGCGGGCGGGGCAGACCCAGGCCAACGAGGGCGGCGACACCGGCCACGTCTACGAGCTGTCGACCGGGCACGCGGAGTACGCGGACGTGGACGGCATGACGGCGACGGCGACTCGCGTGCTGTGGCTCCGCTCGAGCACGCCGAGCACTTCTTCGACGGAAGGACAGGCGGCGTTCACGATCACCGTGAACGCCGTTTCAGGCGCGGGACTTTAATTCGGACCCAAGGAGATAAGAGATGAACATCAAAATGAAGCTGAAGACGGTGAAGACGGCGATGCTGGCGGCGGCGCTGGCGCTGACGGCGGCGGGCGTCGCATACGCGGACACGAACCCGGCGAACGACTCGGCGTCGTTCACGGTGCGGATCACGCCGAACGTGGACCTGGGCGTGACG